>CAINSX010000390.1 GCA_903853185.1 uncultured Opitutia bacterium | reverse complement strand
CCTTTCCTCTTGGGGGCTTGGACAACTCGCCGACCATCCGCGCCGAAATCGGCCCCACGCTCAAGCTGGCGATCCCCATCATGTTGGGGATGCTCGGCTACGGACTGATGTTCGTCGTGGATGTCGCGATGGCTGGTCACCTCGGCGAGACCGCGCTGGCCGCCTCGGCCCTGGCTTCGAACCTCAATTATATCCCGTATGTCTTCGGTATCGGCGTGGTCGGCGCCATCGCCGTGTATCAGTCGCAGGACAACGGCGCGGGCGTGGAGGAATCGTCGCCCGCGATCTTGCGGCACGGCATGGTCCTGGCCGTCGCCATCAGCGTCGTCGCCGCGATCGCCTCACATTGGGCGGCTCAGTTCATCCCGCTGCTCGGTTCGTCTCCAGCCGTCTCTGCTGAAGCGCAGGAGTTCTTCATCCTCATGTCATGGGCCATGGTGCCTGGGCTGGCGTTCCATGCCTTGCGCGGGCATCGCGATTCGCAGCATCAGCCTTGGATTTCGCTCGTCTGGCTCAGCCTCGGCATCCTCGCCAACATCTTCTTCAATTGGCTGTGGATGTTCGGCCACTGGGGCTTCCCTGCGATGGGGCTCGCTGGTGCCGGCTGGGCCACGATCGTCGCCCGCTTGGTCATGCTGATAGGACTCTGGTTCACGCCAGGACGCGGTGAGGTGCGCTGGGCGGACGGTCTGCAGCTGGCCGTGTTCCGACGCCTCATGAAGACCGGCTGGCCGGCTGGGCTGCACAGCCTCAGTGAAGTGGGCATCTTCGCCATCGTCCCCGTGATGGCCGGTTGGATCAACGCCACCGCGCAGGCCGCGCACCAAGTCGCCATCAGCACCGCCTCGGCCGCGTTCATGCTGCCGCTCGGTCTCGGCATCGCCGCCGGCATCCGCGTCGGCGAAGCGTACGGAGCCAAGGATCCGCGCAAGGTGCAGGCCATCGGCCTCGGCGCCTTGATCATGGGCGGCCTCATCATGGCCGCTTACGGGCTCGGCATGATCCTCCTGCGCCCGTTGCTTATGGCGACCTATGGCGTCGCTGGGACCGAGACCGCCGCCCTGGCCTCGACCTTGCTCATCTTCGCCGCCGTCTGGGCGCCCTTCGACGGCGTGCAGGTCGTGGCCGCCGATCTCCTTCGGTCGGTCAATCGAGCCGCCTGGGCCTCGTGGAGCGTCTTCATCGTCTACTGGTTGTTCTGCCTGCCGTTGGCCCTGGCCTTGGCTTTCCCGTCCGGCTTCCAGGTCTTCGGCATTCCGGCCGGCTACTTCGGACTCGGGGCCATCGGCATCTGGATCTCGTTGGCAGCCGGGCTTGTCGTCGTGTCCTTGGCCATGGCCTGGAAGTTTCGCCATGCCGCGCAGGCTGGCGTGGACGCCTGAGCCCGTCACGTCGTTGGCACGGGCGGGTCGGCGAATCTTAACATCACGGGACTTTGCTTTGGGGGGTGGGGGCTTACGCTGAAAGCGCACCCCAATGCACCTCACTCAGAACATCACCCTTCGCCGGGAGATGGATGAAGATCCGGAATATGGTTTCCGCGAGGAAACTGAAGTCGACGTCACGCTCATGTCCCTAGAGAAACTTCAACTGCTCGTAGTCGAACTGCGCGCATGTGGAGCTTACCCTCAGGCCATGGAGTGCGTCTGCGATTACGTCGTACACGACCGCGTGTACGCCGATTCCACCCGATCGCTTTTCCAGTCTACGCTGGAAATCATCCGCAACCGAGCCGGCTAGTCGCCGTCCCAAAGGCCGACGCAAGACCTGGGCCACTCCTGGGGGAGGGGAGCGTCGTCGCATGGTCCGTAAAACAAAGAAGCCGACCTGTTGGTCGGCTTCTCGGGAGGCTGGCGAGCCGCTTACTTGATCGAGCAAGCGGAAGAGGTCGTCGGAACGATCTCAACCTTGCGGTGCTCGGCGTCCCACTTGACGAGGCCGTCGGCCTTGGCGAAGAGGGTGT
>CAINSX010000389.1 GCA_903853185.1 uncultured Opitutia bacterium | reverse complement strand
GGCCGCAGCCATCGGTGCCCTGGCCAAGTCCAAGGGCAAATGGCTCTCCTCCACGCAGGTTTGCGAGGAAATTGCACTTGAGGGGCAGGAAGAATTGGTGTTTAAAGTCCTCCTGCACGTTTCGTCCAACCCCGGTGCAATTTCCCGTCAGGAATCTCCTGATCCCGGGAAGACTCTCTTCAGCCATTCTTAACCCAAAATTCCCCACCCCATGAACAAGAAGCTTAACGCCTTCCTCCGTATCCTGACCGTCGTCGCCGCCGTCGCCGCCGTCGTCTTTGCCTTCCTTCTGAAGGGCAAGATGGACGCCGCACTCACCAAGACCGCTTGGGCCGTGACTGACGCCGAAGTCAAAGCTGGCAAGGAGTATGACGCCCGCATGACTTCGCTCGCCACCCTTCCGACCCTCCTCGACGCCAAGCGCAAGGCCATCGCCGACCTCGAACTCGCCAAGAAGGACCTGATCGCCGATGTCGCCGATAAGAAGACCAAGATTGAAGGCCTCACCGCCTCCAATACCGCCCTTGAAGGCGAACGCGCAGAGCTCACCCGCAAGCGCGACGAACTCGCCGCCCAGCTGACCGACGCCAACAGCAAGAAGGACGGCGCCGAAGCCGCCCTCGCCAGCGCCAAGGAAGAACTCGTGAAGGCCACGGAAAAGGTCGCCGGCATGTTCTCCAAGGAACAGCTCGCCGAAATCGAAGCCAAGGCCACCAAGGCCGAAGAAAGGGCCGAGCTCATCAGCGGCAAATATCGCGGCCTCCACACCAAGGTCTCCCGCGCGATGGACAACAACCCGGCCCCCTTCGGCTTCGCCAGCGACCCGCTCGGTGAGCCCGCCAAGCCTGGCGACGCTGCCCCTGCCGTTGCCGCCGTCGAAGCCGCTTCCGAAAGCATCCTGACCAACGTCCTCGCCCTCGACTCCAACTCCGGCATCGTCGCCTTCTCGGTCGGCGAAGCCAATGGCATCAAGGAAAAGGCTGTCTTCGACGTGAAGATCGCCGGCAAGAAGGTCGGCAAGGTGCAGATTTCGACCGTCAAGGGCGTGCTCTCCTTCGGCCAGCTCCAGCCTGACAAGGAACTCGACATCCGCGCCATCTCGAACGCCGGCTCGGTGTCCCTCGTTCCTTCCACCAAGCTCGCTCTCAACTGATGTCCAGTCGCACGCTGATCGCCTTCGCCTTGCTCGCCTGCCTTCTGGGCCTGGCGGGCTGTGAGACCGTCGAGAAGCCGGCTGACTCCATGCTCCCTCAGTCCCAGCCCACTGACTGGCAGGGCGGCATCCCAGGCGTATCGACGCCGGGTTCCGGCTACCGCCGCTAATGCATTCCGCCGACGCAGGTGCCGCTGGCCGTCCGCAGGGACCGGCCGGACGGCTCTGGGTCGTGGCTACGCCGTTGGGTAACCTCGGCGATATCACCGCACGCGCCCGCGAAGCCATCGCGGAGTGCGACTTGGTCGCCTGCGAAGATACCCGTGTGACCGGCGGCCTTCTCCGCCACCTCGCGATCTCCAAGCCGATGCTCGCCTACCATGAGCACAACGAGAAAGACGCCGCCGTCCTGATCGCCGACAAGATTGCCAGCGGCGCGAAGATTGCCCTGATCACCGATGCTGGCACACCGGGCATCAGCGACCCCGGCTTCCGCGTCACCCGCGAATGCCGCCGTCGCGGCCTGACCGTCACTCCGTTACCAGGACCTTGTGCGATTGTCGCCCTGCTCTCCGCCTCGGGACTACCCACCAACGCATTCCGCTTCGTCGGCTTCCTGCCGCCGAAATCCGCGGCCCGTCGCCGCTTCCTGGAAGGCCTGAAGGAAGCCGATGAGACCGTCGTGCTTCATGAATCCTGCCACCGTATCAGCGACTTCCTGGAGGAGAT
>CAINSX010000388.1 GCA_903853185.1 uncultured Opitutia bacterium | reverse complement strand
CCCGCGAAGGCGTGGCGATGGTCGACCTCTACGAACGCCTCATCCGCGGCCGCACTTACCTGATCCCGCACCGCGAAGAGCTGAAGTCGAAGAAAGCTTCGAAGAAGAAGTAAGCGACATGAGAGCCGGACTTAGTCCGGCTCTTCTTTTGCCCTACATTCTCCCCGTGTCCCCATGCCCCCCGTGCCAGCGTGTCCCCTTTTGGCCCTTAGGCCAAGATCAGCTTCAACTTCTTAAGCTCTTCCAGCATGAGCGGAGGCGCCTCACGGAGGTTCTCGTAAGATTCGACATGCGCGAGCCAAGCCCAGTGGTCGCCGCAATCCATCCGCTCCATGAACTTCAAGCGCAGCGTGGCAATCGACCCCTTGAGCATGAACAAACCGTCGCCGACGTGTTCGATCTGATTGCCGAGCTGCGTGATCTTGTCCGTCGAATTACCGGACTTCTTGCCGAGCAGCTTAATATGGTTGGCCTGATCCTTGGCCATGTAGTTGAGCAGGCCGATCGGATTGATCTCCAGATTAGCCAAGGTCTTGGTGTCCTTGTAGACACCGATGATGAAGCGCTTGGGCTTCATCGAAATCGGAGTGACGTAACTACAAATATTCAGGTTACCCTTGCCGTTGGCCGTAGTGGCTAAGCTGTAGATAGGGCCGTCGACACGGTTCCATGGTTTTACGCGGATGCCAGGCATAGCGGGGGTGATACTTCTACCCTTAAAAGTTAAGGTTGTTCCCTGTTTATTCTGTTCCCCGGGGATACCCTGACCTACAACCTCGCCATGGCCCTGCCCAGCCACCCTGGCTCCCTCACCACCCGATGAACGAAGTCGTCGCCTTACATGGGTTCACCGGTCAAGGGGCTGATTTCGACCCGCTCAGGGCCTTCCTCCCCCCGGGGTCGACCCTGTCGAGCCCCGACCTCCCCGGACATGGCTCTAAAAGGCTCCTAAAAGACCTTTCCGCCTATTCCCTGCCCGCCCACCTCGCCGCCATCTCGGAAGCCGCCACGGCGCCGCAGATCACCCTCCTGGGCTACTCGATGGGCGGACGACTCGCCCTCCACTGGGCCATCGCGCACCCGGAACGCGTCCGTCGCCTGATCCTGGTCGGCGCCAGCCCTGGACTGGCCACGCCCGAGGACCGCAACGAGCGGCGCCTCGGCGATGCCACTTTGGCGGAGTTCATCCGGACCCGCGGACTGGAAGCCTTCTTCAAGTACTGGCACAACCAGACGTTCTTCCAGCCGATGTTGCGGCTGCCCAAGGAACGCCTCGACCCCATCCTGGCCCGCCGCGCCCAGAACAACCCGGAAGGCCTGGCCCTGAGCTTGGAGAACGTCGGCACGGGCACGCTCCCTTCCCTCTGGCATCGGCTGAAAGAAATCCGATTCCCGGTCGACCTCGTCACCGGCGAACACGACGCGAAGTTCACCCGCATCGCCCACGAGATGGGCGCCCACCTTCCGAAAGCACGCCATAGCCTGATCGAAGGCGCCGGCCACGCGGTACATCTGGAAAAGCCCGCCGACCTCGCGATGCTGCTCATGGCGTGAAATTCCTCCTGAACGAGACTATCGCGGCGACTCGGGGTTAAAAGGCAAAGCAGCCTACAGATGATTTTGAACGGCCCCTCCTGCCCCGAACTCCTTCGCGAAGAAACGCTGGCGGACATTCTCCGTCAAACCGCCCGACGAAGCCCTGACCATGCCGCCCTGAAGTTCGGCGACAAGGCCATCACCTACGCCGAACTGCTCGCCGCCGCAGATCATATCGCCCTCGCCTTGGCGAGGTCAGGCATCGGCCCAGGAGCCACGGTCGGACTCTGGCTGCCTCGCGGCATCGACCTATTGACAGCCCAGGCGGGCATCGCCCTCAACGGCGCCGCCTGGCTTCCCTTCGACGCCGATACTCCAATCGATCGCATCGCCCTATGCCTTCGTTCAGCCGCAGCCAAGGGGGTTCTGACTACCCGCACCCACCTCGCCGCCCTGCGGGCGCTCGACCTCACTGCCTGGGCCATCGAAGACCTCCTCGCTGACACGAAAGCATCAGGCGAGCTTCGGGCCGCTTCGCCGAAAGATACGGCCTACGTGATCTACACGTCGGGCTCCACCGGCACGCCCAAGGGCATCGCCATCAGTCAACGGAGCATCTGCCATTTCCTCCGCAGCGAGAACCAGGTACTCGGCATCCGCTGCGATGATGTCGTCTATCAAGGCTTCTCCGTGGCCTTCGACATGTCGTTCGAAGAGATCTGGATCAGCTATCTCGTCGGCGCCACGATTTGGATCGCACCGTCTGAAATCGTCGGCGACCCCGAAGCCTTGGTGTCCGCCTTGGATCGCAACCACATCACGGTCCTGCATGCGGTGCCGACGCTGATGAGTCTGATCGAAGGCGAACTGCCGAAGGTACGCCTCATCAACCTCGGCGGCGAAGCCTGCCCCCCGACCTTGGCCGCCCACCTCGCACGCTCAGGCCGCCAACTGTTTAATACCTATGGGCCGACGGAGACTACCGTCACGGCGACGATTTCCATCCTCACCCCCGATGAAGAAGTCTCGATCGGGCGGCCACTCCCCAACTACGGCGCCCTCATCGTCGACGAATCCATGCGCCTCGTCCGAGCCGGCGAAGTCGGGCAGTTGGCGATCACGGGCCCGGGATTGGCCCTTGGCTACGTCGGGTTGCCTGAACTGACCGCCTCGAAGTTCATCGCCAACCCCCACGCCCTCTCCCCTGAAGCATCGCCCATGTATCTGACGGGCGACTTAGCCCGCATGCGAGAAGATGGCGCGATCATCTGCCTCGGCCGACTGGACGATCAGGTGAAGATTCGCGGCTTCCGCGTCGAACTCGGCGAGATCGAGACCCGCCTCTCCACCCTGCCAGGTATCGGCGCGGCCGCCGTGGTTCTCCGCACGGACAATTCGATCGAATCACTCGCCGCCTTCGTCGTCCCGGCAGCGCACGCTACGATCGATATCGCGATATTACGGGAACGTCTCTCGGCCGAGCTTCCCGCCTACATGGTGCCGGCGGTCTTCGAATTGCTACCCGAAATGCCCCGCCTGAGTTCCGGCAAGATCGACCGCAAGACTCTCCAGAAACTCCCGCTCCGCACGCAACCCATCGACGTACGCAATGTGTCATCCGACGAAGATGAAGCCCGCCTCTTCGAAGCCCTGGAAAAACTGTTCCCGGGTCGTTCGCTCAAATCCTCTGACGACTTCTTCTCCGACCTCGGCGGCCATTCCCTGCTGGCCGCTCGCTTGGTTTCGCTCCTTCGCAACCAGCCTGCCTATCGTAAACTGAGCGTCGGCGACATCTATCGTGAGCGAACCATCGGAGGCATCACGACGGTGATGCGTGGGCTCAGGGTGGCGCCCGTCTCCGCCGCGCCAACACCCCGCAAGCCCATTTCAGCCTGGCGCCACTTCGCCTGCGGAGCGGCCCAATGCCTCTGCCTGCCATTCCTGGTCCTATGTCACATGGCCTCCTGGTTGGCGCCATTCTTCACCTATCACTTTTATACGGGCGAACCGGAGGATTCTATCCCGCAGGCGGTCATGCTCTCCTTGGCGGCGTTCGTCATCGTCGAGGTCCTCTCCTTCGGTATCGCCATCGTCGGCAAGCGCCTCCTGACCGGCAGACTTGAACCAGGGCGCTATCCGCTTTGGGGCATGACGTATTTCCGTTTCTGGCTGTCAGAGAAACTGGTCGTCCTCGCGCCGATCCGACTCCTTCACGGCACTCCTTGGCTCAACGCTTACCTGCGACTTCTAGGAGCGAAGATCGGCCAGGATGTCTTCATTGACTCCTTGGTCGTCACTGCCCCCGAACTCCTTGAAATCGAGGAGACTGCCGACCTCGGCGCCAACCTGATTATCAGCAACGCCCGCGTCGAAGGCGGTGAGCTGATTGTGGGGCGGGTGCGTATTGGAGCCGGCGCCTGCGTCGAGTCCAACTGCGTCCTCGAGAACGACACCCACGTCGGCCCTGGCGCCCATCTGGGCCCGATGAGCAGCCTGGCCGCAGGCCGCCACATCCCGGCCGGCGAACAATGGGCCGGCGCACCGGCCAGACAGGAAGTCGCCGCCCGCACGGTGCTTCCGCCCCGCCCTCCGGCTAGCCGGCTGCGCCGTACCATGATGATGGGCCTCTTCGCCACCACGGCGCTGGCAGTAGCCTGCCTCTTCTTCCTGCCCGTCTTCCCGGTCTTCATGCTCATCGACAAGCTCGATGCGCGTTACTTCGACATCTTCGAATCCGATGTCGGGCCTGCCTTCGCCTTCGGGTTCTTCTTCCTTCTGGCCATCCCGGCCAGCGCCTTGCTCATCACGCTCACCGCATTGATGGCCGCGGGGCTAAAAAGATTCTTCCTGCGCCGACTAGCCACTGGGCTTTCGGCCATCACGAGCCTGGGCTACTATCGTAAATGGGTCGTCGCACGCATCCTCGATGCGAGCCTGGAGACCCTCCACGGTCTTTACGCCTCGGTCTTCGCCTCGACCTGGCTGAGGCTGATGGGTGCGAAGATCGGACGGCGGACTGAAATCTCCACGGCCACAGGAGTGATCCCAGACCTGCTGACGATTGGCGATGACTCCTTCGTGGCCGACGGCGTCACGCTCGGCGACGAAGAACAGCGCGGCGGATGGATGTCACTTCAGACGACGACAGTCGGCCAACGCACTTTCCTCGGCAACGGCGCCTATGTGGCCGACGGGGCCATCATCCCTGACGACCTGCTCATCGGCGTCCAGACGCGCACCCCGCCCAACGAAAGCATGAGCCCCCAGCAGGTCTGGCTCGGCTCCCCCGCCGTCCTTCTTCCCGCCCGCGAAGGCGACCTCGGTTTCGATATCTCGCTCACCTTCCGCCCATCCACCGCGCGCTGGTGCGCCCGCACCATCATCGAAAGCCTACGCATCGTGCTACCGATGTCCTTCGTCATTGCGACGGGCTACCTCATTGTCCACCTGGTCATGCCCTACGCCGAAGAAGAACAATGGCTCCGGGCCATCGGCGCCCTCTCTCTGGCCGGCTGCCTGTACGGCTTGGCCTCCTTTGTTCTAGTCCTAGCCATGAAGTGGGTCTTGGTCGGCCGCTACCGCCCCGGAGCGCATCCCATGTGGTCGCCCTTCGTCTGGCTAAGTGAAGCGGTGACCTGCGTCTACGAATCACTGGCCGTCCCCAACTTCCTGGATTTCCTCCGCGGGACGCCGATGCTGCCATGGGCGCTGCGTCTCCTCGGCACGCAAGTCGGCCGCCGGGTCTTCCTGGACACGACCGACGTGAACGAATTCGACTGTGTCGCCATCGGCGATGAGGCCGAGCTGAACCATTCGTGCGGGCCGCAGACGCACCTCTTCGAGGATCGCGTGATGAAGATCGGAGAAATCTCGATCGGCGCCCGTACCTCCGTCGGTGCCGCCTCGACGATTCTCTATGACAGCTCGGTGGGCGAGGATGCCCATCTCGGCCCACTCACGCTCGTCACGAAAGGCGAGAGCATCCCCGCCTCCTCTTGCTGGATAGGCTCTCCGGCTCGTCCCGCCGGTTAAACCTGACCCAGATGAGCCTCACGCTGACACGCTGGCCGGAGACGCCAGCCGCCCCTTGCTCAGGAGGGGTCGCAGTGGTTCGCATCCGCCTCGACACCCCGCGCTCCACCCTTCGTCAAGTCGCTCGCGACTGCGCCCTCACCATCCTCCGTGCATGGGGTCATGAATCAGCCTCCCTCGAAGAAACCACCACTGGGCCGAAGCTGACGGGCTGCGGCGCCATGGCGCTCAGCTTGGCTTATACGACGAATGACGCGTGGCTCGCTCTCGCCCAGAGCCATTCGCTCGGCATCGATGCCACGATCATCAAGGACTTCGCTGAATGTGCCGAAGTGGCCCGGATCTACCTCGGCCCTTCGTCTGCCGTCATCGCCGGCTCCGACGATCCCGCCGCGGCTTTCGCGGCCGCCTGGTCCAGACACGAGGCCACGCTCAAATACCATCGTCTGCCTCTGACCGAGTGGCACCCGCATATGCCAAAAGCCCCGCGTCACCTTTCGGTGCGCGAGGCTGATATCGCCCTCAGCGTCGTCCTCGACCGCTGAATTATCCAGCGGGACGAAGCTTAGGCGAAGACGCCTGCCTGCGGAGCGGCCTTGTTGCCGACCTGCATGGGACGACCGGCCGGCGTGATGATATCGGTCTGCACCGGCAATCCGGCGGCATGAGCGATGGTCGCATGCAGGCTGCCCGGCGAGACGCCGTTCTCCTTGGGCGCATAGCCCTTCTCGTCGCTGGCGCCGTGCACGTAGCCGCGCTTGACGCCGCCACCTGCCAGGACAGAGGAAAAGACGAGCGGATGGTGGCCACGACCACCGCCGCTGAAATCAGGCTTCCGGCCGAATTCGGTGGCGACGACGACCAAGGTGGAATCCAGCAGGCCCTTGGCTTCGAGGTCTTGGATGAGCGTGGCGTACACGCGGTCGAAATCGCCGCCGACTTCTTCCATTCGATTGTCGAGAGTGGCATGCATGTCCCAGCCGCCGATGGCGACTTCGACGAAGCGCACGCCGTTTTCGACGAGACGACGAGCCAACAGGCATCCCTGCCCGAACTTGCTCTTTCCGTAACGGGCCTTCGTCTCGGCCGGTTCGGCGGAGATGTCGAACGCCTTGAGATCCGTGCTCTTCATGAGCTGGAAGGTCGTCTCGTAGAACTCGTTGTAAGCCTTGACGCTCTCATCCGAAGCCTTGCCACCGAAGCTCGAGTCGAGCTCAGCCAGCAGTCCGGTG
>CAINSX010000387.1 GCA_903853185.1 uncultured Opitutia bacterium | reverse complement strand
GTCGGAACCAAGGAACGGACGCGCAAGGGCGGGTCGTGGATACCCGCCGCCGCTCTGTCTATATCAATGGCACCAACCAGTCCGACAAACTGGGGCAACCGAACAGCCATGGCTGCGTCTTACTTTCCGACGCGGACGTCATCCGCCTTTTCGACGCAGTCCCCGTTGGGACGCGGGTGCTGATCAAGGATTAACGCGGGGCCTTGGGCTTGTCGTCCTGGTTGGCCTTCACCGCAATCGGCCACCAGCTTTCGAGCATCTCCTTCGCCACCGGCCCCGCCGTCTTGCCTCCCCAGGTATTGGTATCAACCTGTCCCTCGACTAGCACGGCGAAGGCGACGACGGGATTCTCTGCCGGGGCGTAGCCGATCATCCAGGCAAGGTGGGCCTTCTCGCCCTTCTTGAAATATTCTGCGGTGCCGGTCTTGCCTGCGTAAGGTAGGCCCGGAATACGGGCGATACGCGCGGTACCCTCCTCGACGCAGCGCACCATGCCGCCGCGGAGTGCTTCAAGTTGTTCGGCATTGAGACCAATGGGTTGGGCTCCGGGATGGCGACCAGTCCGTTCTACCGAATGGATGATGGACGGAGTCGTGCGGGTTTCGCCGCGGGCGATGGAAGCGGCCAAACATGCCATGTGCAAAGGGGTGGTCAGGAGGTAACCTTGTCCGATGGAAAGATTCGCCGTATCGCCGTCGTTCCAGGCACCGGCGCCGATGCGTAGCTTGTATTCGCGATCCGGGACCACGAGACCGTGATTCGCAGCGAAAGGGAGTTCGGTCATGGGCTGGCCACCCGTCTCCATGTCGCTGACGGTCTGCAGCAGCGGCGTATCGAGTCCGAAACGCCGGGCTTCGGCGGCAAGCGCTTCGATCCCTGTGCGGAGACCGACCTGGTAGTTCCAGACGTTGCAGGAGACCGCCAGCATCTTGTCTAAGTTCACCTCGCCGAAGCCAACTGGCTCGTGCTCAGGGAAGTCACGATTACCTACCCGAAAGAAGGCACCGCACTCCAGGGCATCATCCCAATCGACCACTTTTTTGCGCATGCCGGCGGTGGCGGTGATGACCTTGAACGTCGAACCGGGGGCATACAGCCCCTGCGTGGCGCGATTGAGCCAGCCGCCCGACTTATCAACCTCATCGTAATACTTGGACGAGACACGATCGGCGAGACGATTGGGGTCGAAGGAGGGTTGGCTCGCGAGGGCGAGGATCTCGCCACTGTGGACATCAATCATCACCGCGGCCGCCGGTAGCAGCGTGCCTTGGGGGTCTTTGAGCTTGGCGAGTCCGCTTTCAGCTGCCTGCTGGATGCGGTAATCAAGCGAGAGCATCACGTTGCCGCCTTGTTCGGGCTCGCTGTATTTCAGTCGAGTCTGGTTGTAGCCGGAGGAGGTCTTTGACCAGAGTTCCCAGCCGCTACGGCCGCTGAGCACATGGTTGTAGCTGAGTTCGACGCCCGCCGCCCCGGTCTTACCTGTGTAGTGGAGCTTCTGCATCGATTCGATGCGGACCTCCGAGATGTCGCTGACGTTATCCGGCAGGGTATCGGTATCCTTGACGTAACCCAGTACGTGGGCCGCCATGGCACCATAGGGATAGGTGCGGACGATATCCTGCTCCAAACGAATCGGGCCTTCCACCGGGAACTGTTCGATGAAACGGGCGACAGACTTGGTGCCATCGTCAGCCGTGAGTGCCTGGCCCGTACCGGGGAAAGCGAGGTCATTCACCAAGGTGAAAGGCAGGGCGCGGCGTTCGCGCAGATGTTTACGCAGTTCGTCGATATTGATCTGACGTTCGGCCGGGGCGGTGACGGGGGTCAGCTTCGCCAAGGATTTACGCCCCTTGGTATTATTGCGATTCGTCTCATCAATGACGAACCAGACCTTGTTGAGCCAGCCTTGTAGTACGCGTACCCGGGCGTCTTCCATGATCTTCTCCCGATCAATGGTGACCGCATCGCGGGCTTTCTCGGCGGCAATCAGGCGAAGGTATTCCCCGCGAAAATCTTTCTGCAGCGAGGCGAGGTCGGCCTTGACGCTCCAGCGGGCACGGTTGTCGACCAGCGGGAACCCGTTGCGGTCGTAGATGGGTCCCCGAGCCGGCGGGCGAATCACGACGCGGCGACTTTGGGTGTCCGATTGATCCTTAAGGTCGCTGGATTGAATCAGCTGACGGAAGCCCAAACCGCCAATCACATAAAGGAAGCCGGCGAAGAAAAAGAAGAAGACGCCATAGAGGCGGAGGCGCTCAACGGGAGTCGAAGGCAGAACGCGCGTGTCGGATGATTCCTTCATGTCACGTCGGGAGCGGGTGGAACGCTCAGGCGATCCATCGCGGCGTTCTGAGTAAGGGCTACCGGTATCAGGCCGATCGTGCCGACGACGGCGGCGAGCAGCAATTGAAGCAGGAGATGGCCCGCAAGGTCAGCCGCCGGGGCGGGAGAGCTGTAGGACGCAGCGACGTACCAGATGAAACAGGACCCCACGTTAACGACGGCAGCGGCACGGAGCATGCTCGGCGTATTGCGCATCAACTGACGATGAGACGAAAGGAAGATGGAGATAGCGACCATCGACAACGCGAGCGCTCCGTCTGGAATGGGCCGGCGCGCTTCGAAAAGAAACCCCAGACAGGCGGCGAACAAGACGGCCTGCCAGCGCTTCAGTCGGCGACATGGCGCAATCAGGCAAGTTCCGGAAATGAAGAACACCAAAGAAGAGGACGCCAGCGTATCCGTGGCGAGGTCGGCACCCAGCAACCATGGATAGGTCGCAAGCAACAGGATTAACCAGGCCCAGCCCATGGTCACTGGAATTGATCACCCTGCATCAGGGCTTCACCCGGATTCTGGTGTAGCGGCACGAGCACGGAGACTTCCTGCAGGTTATACAGGTCACGAGAGGGGATGAGCAGGCTTTCCTTGAAGTTACCAACCTGCGTGGAGTAGATGCCATCAAGGTGGCCCAGCAGCAGTCGGCTGGGAAACACGCCACCCATACCGGTAGTAAAGACGCGGGCGGACTGTCCGGCCGGCATAGAGTAGTCACGCGGAATCACGCTGACGCGAGCCTTGGCGGTGCCAAGGGAGTTAGAGGCCACGCCGTTTACGAGCACGATGTGATTCTGGTCGTCGCCCTCGAGATAAGCGGTGCAGCGGAAGCCCGGACTGGTGACGAGGTCAACTTCACTGGTGGTCAGGTGGACGGCGGTCACACGACCGACGACCGTGTTGCCGAAGACGACTGGTGCCCCCGGGCGGATGCCATCATTGCGACCTTTACGGATGACGATTC
>CAINSX010000386.1 GCA_903853185.1 uncultured Opitutia bacterium | reverse complement strand
TGAGGAAACGCGCGTCGGTCCAGTGTCCGTGCGGGAAGACGACCGCTGGTACCTTGCCCGTGACGTTCTTGGGTCGGTAAAGGTTACCCGTCACGAAGAAGCCCGGAGCGCTCTCGAAGTATACCTTCTCGACCGTGTAGTCTCCTTGGTCGATTTTGCCGTGGATCACCGCGTTGAGGGGCGTCTTCGTCGGCATGGGCCACAGGCCTTGGGAGATCGTCAGCTGGCGTCGGATAAAGTCACGTCGAGGTTCCCATTCTTGGACGGTCTTCGGGGCGGGGAAGGGGAAGTAACCGTTGAGGTCCTTGAGCGGACCTAGGCGCTCATCTTCGGCGTGGGCGAGGTTGAGCAGGCTGAGTGCTGCGAGGGCGAGCGAAGGGAGGCGCATGGGGTTGGCCGGAATATGAACCGACCCTGCGGAATGGGAAATAAAAAGGCCGGCCAATCGGCCGGCCGTCGATACGGACGATACCGTGCTTATTGGGCCGGCTTGCGTCCGCCCTGGGCCTCGCCTTCGGGGCGACGCGACTCGAAGGCTTTGTGCATCTTTTCCAGGAGCGGGGCGATGGAAGGGTCGGCCTTGCGGGCGGCGTCTTCGGCGATTTCCATCGCTTTGCGCTGGGCGGCGGCCGCGGCCTCGCGGGCTTCGCGCACGGCTGGTTCGGCGTTAGCCTTGGCCATCGCTTCGCGGACTTTCTGCTGCTCGTCGGGGGTCAGGCCGGGAAACTGGGCGCCACGGTTGTTGGGCTGCTCGCGATTGCCTTCACGCGGACGGTTGGCTTCGCCACGAGGCTGGCCTTCCGGCTGACGGTTGCCTTCGCGAGAGCGTCCCGGCTCGGCGTTGGGCTGGCGGTTGCCGCCTTCGCGTTGACGAGGCGTCTCGCCGGCAGGCTGGACTTCCGGCTGGCGGCCGGGCTGACGTTGTTCGATGGCCTTACGGACCTTGTCCAGAATCGGGGCGACGGAGGGGTCGGCCTTGCGGGCGGCTTCATCGGTGATGTCGCGGGCCTTCTTCTGGGCCTCGGCGGCGGCCTGCTGGGCCTTGGCGGCCTGCTCGTGGGCTTCCTTTACTGCGGGATCCTGATTGGCTTTCTCCAAGGCTTCGTGGAGGCGCTTCTGTTCGTCGGGAGAGAGTTGGACCGGAAGGCGCGGGTTGGAGCGTCCTTCGGGGGTCGGTCCCTCGGGTCGGATGTTCGGGCGCGGGGCTTCGTCGGCCGCAAAGCCGAGGGCGGCCAGGAGGAGCAGGGGTAGGTGCTTCATAGTATTCATATAACAACCCTTCACCCGAGGAGTTTCAACCGTCTTTCGGGGACAGGCTTGCCATCTTCCGCCGGCGAGGTCTGCTGGCCCTATGCTACCCCGCCTCGCTGCCCTCGTGCTTTGCTGCTCCGCGCTCGTTTCCGCCGGAGAACTGAAGCTGATCACCCTTTTCTCCGATCATGCCGTCCTGCAGGCCGGTGACGCCGCCGTCTTCGGCAAGGCGCACCCCGGCTCGAAGGTCAGCGTGAAGCTCGGTGCCGCCGAGGCCGAGGCCACCGCCGGTAATGACGGCAAGTGGAGCACTACGCTCGCCGGCCTCAAGGCCACCGAGCAGGGCAAGGACCTCATCGTCAGCTCCGGCGAGGAAGTCTTCACCGCGCATGACGTGATCGTCGGCGAAATCTGGGTCGGTTCTGGCCAGTCGAACATGGAGTGGGTCGTTAAGAACACTACCACCTCCGCCGAGGCCAAGTCCCGTCCGGCCGATGCCGGTCTGCGCGTCTTCACCGTCGCCCGCACGCCCAAGGCCGAGCCGGTCGACGATGTCGCAGGTTCGTGGAAGCTCTCCGCCCCCGACACCGTCGAGTCCTTCACCGCCGCCGGTTTCTATTTCGCTCGCGAGCTCCGCGCCAACATCAAGCAGCCCGTCGGCATCATCCATACCTCGATCGGAGGCACGCGAGCCGAAGCCTGGGGACCGAAGGGCATGTATGCCGACGTTCCGGACGCCAAGGATTTCGACGCCCGGGAGACGGCCGGCATCAAGGCTCGGGCGGCGGCCTTCGAGAAGAGCGGTAAGAAGGACGGAAAGCAGAACCCCGTCTGGTCCAATGGCCCGCATATGAACTGGAACGGCATGGTCGCTCCGCTCGTGGGCTACTCCTTCCGGGGCGCCCTCTGGTATCAGGGCGAATCCAACGCCGGCCAGCCCGAGGCCTACAAGTGGGTGCTCGGTTCCATGATCAAGTCCTGGCAGAAGGCCTGGGGTAAGGAATTCCCCTTCATCATCGTCCAGCTGCCTCGCTTCATGGCCCGTCACCCTGAGCTCGCCGTCGAAGATTCCGGCTGGCCGCGCATCCGTGAGTCCATGGAGTGGATCGCTGACAACGTCCCGGGTGCGATGCAGTCCGTGAACATCGACCTTGGCGAAGAGAAGAATATCCATCCCAAGGACAAGCTGCCGATCGGCGAGCGCCTCGCCGCCGTCGCGTTGCAGCGCGTTTACAAGACCCGTACCGATGGCGAAGCGCCGCGCGTCGTGAAGTCTGAACGCAAGGGCGACGCTTGGGTGCTCACTTACGATCGTGCCGTGACCCTGAACAACGACGGTAAGGGCTTCGGCCTGCTCGCAGCCGATGGCAAGTGGGTCTTCGCTCAAGCCAAGGCTGACGGAGTCCAAGTCACCGTCTCCGCCGCCGGCGTGAAGGAGCCGAAGGAAGTCCGCTACGCCTGGGCCAACTTCCCTGAAGTCAGCGTCTTCTCCGCGGGCAAGGACGGTCTTCCGGCCGGACCTTATCGCTCCAGCAAGTAGACCCTATGCTGCATCGATTTCGCTCATTAGTCTTATTGGTCGTCTCGCTGGTCGGTGTGTTTCTCCCTGCGGCGGAGAGCACGCCGGCTGGACTGAAGGTGCTGAGCGCTGGCCATAGCTTCCATGTGTGGATGCCGCCGCTCGTCGCTGAGATGGCCAAGGCCGC
>CAINSX010000385.1 GCA_903853185.1 uncultured Opitutia bacterium | reverse complement strand
TGTTGCCGTGAATCTGCAAGCCAATGAGTCCGTAGGCATCGTCGATGGACGGATCGGTCTCAGTGTAATCCAGCGTGGCCTTGCCATTGAGGAAAATCGTGATGCGCGGACCTTCGGCCCGGACTTCATACTTGTTCCATTCGCCCTTCTTCTCGAGTTCGGCGATCTCCGTATCGGCCTTGACGCCATAGGCACCGACCCCAGTACCGGCGCGGGCCAGGAACTTCTTACGACGGGATTCATCGTAGAGTGAGCCGGTGTGCCCTGCCCCGATGTCCGCTTGGTAGCCGATCATCTCGTTGGGCGGATTGGTGGCGCGCAGGCTGCGGAACTGCACGCCGGCATTTACGAAGCCCTCGGTGCCGATGAGTTTATACTCCAAGGTCAGGCGGAAGTTATAAAAGGTGCGCTTAGTCGTGAGGAATTCGTTGCGGGGGTTTCCGGCCATCGAACCACCCACGATCTCGCCGTTCTCGACGCGCCAGACCTTGGCGTCGCCTTCCCAGCCTGTGAGCGTCTTGCCGTCGAACAACGGCGCCGGCGCGGCCATGAGTCCGAGGACTCCAGCGAACAGGAACAAGATGGGTGCAAAACGCTTCATGGGGGTATCCGTGTTAGGCAATCCGCCCGAGGGATTGTTCCAAGAGTTTAAATGCAAAGGTAGGGATGGCACCACGTGCCGTCCTAAGCGTTATGGACACAAAAAAGGACAGCACGTGGTGCTGTCCCTACCCTTACGGGGCCTCCTGTCCCCGATATTACGCCAGCCCCAGATGCTTCAAGGCCTCGGGTGTCGGTCCCGCGAAGTCGACCGACGGGACGTTACCCACGTAGCCGACGTCCCTCATGCCCTGCGGTGTCGTGTAGTAGCCACCGGCGGCGAGTGAACGGAAGCGGCTGAAGAAGTTCTGCTGGCCCTTGAATTCCTTCTTCACCGGGGTCTTGCCACAGATGTCATCCGCGATCTTGCACTTCTGGGCTTCGTCAAGCTCGGTGAACTTCTTCTGGAAGCGTCGACCGGCTTCGGCATCGATCCAATCAAGGCCAGAAGTGATGATCGGTTTATCAGCGGCGCAATTCTCGTAGGGAGCGCTGATCCATTCGTCGACGAAGTCCTGGACGCCGAGCTGGGAGGCCAGTTTATCGGTCGAGGGACTATCGGGAGGCAGGATCAGGTCGATCAATGCGATCGCGGCGATACGTTGGGCCGGCGTCAGGGTCAGGGGCCAGAGTTCACCCGGAGTGTAGGTCTTATTCAGGACCGGGTCGGTGCCGATAAGCTTACCGGCGCCCGGGATCGCCTTGGCACCTGGCTCCTTGGGGGCGCCAAGGAGCTGATCGCTGACCGCGGCGGCGGCGACGACAGCGCCCATCCACTTGATGGCGGCGCGACGGTCGATACGGTTCGGGGATTCGGAAGGAATAGGTTCCATGTTCGTAAGTCTTAGAGGTTACCTTTACGCATCTCTTCCACGAGATGGTCGGATGCTCGCCAGGCGAGTGCCATGATGGTGAGCGTGGGGTTCTTGTCGGCGTTGCTGCAGAAGGCGGAACCGTCGTTCAAGAGCAGGTTTGGCACGTCCCAACATTGATTCCACTGATTGGTGACGGACTTAGCCTTGTCCGAGCCCATGATACCGCCGCCGACCTCGTGGATGATCGAGCCAGGGGCTTCGATCGCGTCTTCCTTGTTCTTGCTCATCTTGCCCGGCTTGCCGCCGATAGCTTCAAAGATCATATGGAAAGTCTGCTCCATGTGCTCGGCTTGCTTGAGCTCGTGGTCGGACCACTTCCAGTTGAAGCGCAGGACGGGGATGCCCCATTTATCCTTGGTGGTCGGATCGAGTTCGCAGAAGGAATCCTTGTTCGGGATCATCTCACCGCGACCAGAGAAGCCCATGCCCGTACCGTATTTCAGACGGACCTCTTCCTTGTAGCTCTTACCGTAACCGGGACTGGCGCCGCCGGTACCCATGCCAGGCATGCGACGACCGGTGCCGAATTCGATGTGATAGCCGCGGGCGAAGCCGAGCTTGCTGGCGTCCTTATACAGCCACCAAGGGATGTAGACGTGCGTTCCGGCACCTTCTTCATTGTGCACGGGCAGGTTCTCGAACGCCGGGACGCTGCCGCCGAGGCGACCACCCACGGTGTCCATGATGTACTTGCCGACCAGGCCGGAGCCATTGGCGATGCCGTTCGGGAAGCGGTTCGACTTGGAATTAAGCATGATGCGGGCGGTCTCGCCCGAGCTGGCGGCGAGGATGACCGCGCGGCCCTTCACGGCACGCTCCTGACCAGTGACCTTGTCGATGTAGATGATACCCGTGGCCTTGCCGTCGGCACCCACGGTGACCTCGCGGGCATGGGCGTTGCAAAGGATGTCCAGGTTGCCCGTCGCGAGCGCCGGAGGCAGGTGCACGGTGGTCGACTGGTAGTTGGCTTTGATGGCGCAACCACGTCCGCAATCAGTCGCCCAGAAGCATGCGGCGCGTTCCTGCATGGCCTTCGCGATGACCTTCTGCGCCTTGGGATTATTAGGATGCAGACGAGCCGGGAAGTTGACGTGATCCTGGCGCGTCGAGAGGACGGCACGATGGATCGGAATCACGGGCAAACCATGCTTAGCGATGTGCTTCTTGACGTAGAGTTCGCCGGCACGGGCTTTCGGCGGAGGGAGCAGCGTCCCGTTCGGGGAGTCGGGAGTGTTCTCGAGGCCTTCGTTGGA
>CAINSX010000384.1 GCA_903853185.1 uncultured Opitutia bacterium | reverse complement strand
TGTCACACGAGCGCGGACCTCGACCTCGCGGGTGCCCTCAACCTGGGCCGTCAGCTCGACGACCTGGGGCACGGGAGCCGGGTTGACGACCTGGAGATTCACCACGGGTGGCGGCATGACCGGAGCCTCGGCCGGCTTGCACCCCGACAGGATAGTCAGGAGGGAGAAAGAGAGAAGGACCTCGACAGCCCTGGATTTACATACAGACATGTATGTAAATCTATTTGACCCACCATGGCTCGCAAGACCAAAGCAGAGGCCGCCCTGACTCGTCACCGAATCGTCGAATGTGCCCGGCAGGTCTTTAGTCGCGAAGGGGTCACGAATACCTCGCTGGATCACGTGGCGAAGGAAGCCGGCGTGACCCGCGGGGCGGTCTACTGGCACTTCCGGAATAAGGCCGACCTCTTCATGGCCGTCCGTCAAGAGACGGGCATCCTGCTGCGCTTCGCTGATTTTAAGTCGGGCGACGCCCTCCGACGTCTCGAATGCGGCCTGCACGAGGCGCTGCGACGTCTCGCCGAGGACAAACAAGCCCGCGAAACCTACGAGGTCATGCTCTGGAAATGCGAATACGTCGGCGAATTCGCCGGCGTGCGCAAAGACCTGATGTCGGCGGGCACGCTCTTCCTGACCGAGGCGACCGCCCTCTACGAGGAAGCCGCGCGGGAAAAACTGATCGCCCCTGAACTCGACCCACGGCTCGCCGCCCTCGAGACGTTCTGTTTCTACGCCGGCATGCTCAAGCTCTGGCTCGCCGATGAAAGCGGCCAGGCGGTCCGCCAAGACATCCAGAAGGTCATCACCCAGCACATCGAAAGCCGCCGGCTCCGCCGACCCGTCCGCCAGAAGGCGGTTTGACTGCCTTCGCCGTCGACCATACTAAAGCCTCGTGAAGGTCCTCCCCGCCCTGCTCTACCTACTCCTGCTCGGGGTCGCCCAGGCGTGGGCCGCCGACCCGGACGCGCCGCAGACGCTGCCGATCCTCTACGACCAGCCGGGCGAGAAATATATTCTCCGTATCGATAACCGCCGCTACCTGGTGCCTTACGTGACGAAAGAAGGCGTGGTCCAGCTTATGTCCGCCGCCAACTACCCGCGGACCAAGCTGCGCTTCGACGAGTATAAGCGCTCGCTCGAGGACAAGGCCAAAGCCGAGGCACTCGTGCATCGTGCGCAGTTGGCTGTCACCCGCGAGTCGGACCGCGTCACCCGCCTCCGCCGCAGCCTCGAATCGCTCCGCTCCCAACTCGCCCTACTCCGCGCACAGCCGAACATCGACGTCCGCGAACTCCAGTTTATCCAGGAACAGATTCGCAACATCTCCGCTTCACTCGCCTCCGCCGAAGACATGGAAGCGAAAGCGCAGTCGAACCTCGAGAAGACTAGGTCGACCACGGAGTCGGCGTTCCAGCGCGCCGATAAGGCCCGCGAGGACTACGTCGCCGCCCTCGACGAATACGAGAAGCCCCTCGCCGCCATCCGCACGATCGCACAGACGCACGGCACCGCCCTCTAATTTCTAAGACATGAAGACCTCCGCCCTCCTCCTCGCAGCCCTGCTGTGCGCCGGCTCCGTCGGCCTCGCCCAGGAAACCAAAGCCCCGGCAGCCAAGGCCGCGCCTAAAGCCGTCGATCGCTATGCCGTGCGCCCGGAAGAGAAAATCTCGTGGCACGATGTCCGCGAGACCGACCTCGAAGGCCGTGCCTTCCCCGACGCCGAGCGCAAGAGCTACTTCGATCGCTTGCCCGCCGAGGCCGACGGCAAGGTCACGCCCGCCGTCTGGGGCCTGAGCCGCGACAGCGCGGGCCAGATGTTCCGCTTCCGCACCGACGCCACGACGATCTACGCACATTACAAGGTCACCAAGGCTCAGCTCGCGATGCCGCACATGCCCGCCACCGGCGTCAGCGGCCTCGACCTCTACGCCCGCGACCAGGATGGCAAGTGGCGCTGGGTGCAGGTCGTCCGCCCCGGTACCCAGGAAATGAAGGTCCGCATCGTCGAAGGCCTCGACGCCGGTGAACGCGAATACGCGCTCTACCTCCCGCTCTACAACGGCGTCGAATTCCTCAACGTCGGCGTGACCGAGGGCAAGAAGTTCGAGGGCCTCAAGCCGCGCGCCAAGCCCGTCGTCTTCTACGGCACTTCGATCACCCACGGCGCCTGCGCCAGTCGCCCCGGCATGGTGCACACGGCCATCCTCGGACGCCGCTTCGACGTGCCGGTCGTGAACCTCGGCTTCTCCGGCAACGGACGCATGGATCAAGCCGTCGGCGATTTCCTGACGCGCATCGACGCCGCCGCCTACGTGATCGACTGTCTCCCGAACATGGGCCCGAAGGATGTCACGGAAAAGTGCGCACCCCTCGTGAAGCAACTCCGCGCCGCCCGCCCCGACACCCCGATCATTCTCGTCGAAGACCGTCGCAATACCGACTCCTGGCTCAAGGCGTCCCTCCGCAAGCACCACGACGACAACCACTCCGCGCTCAAGGCCGCCTACGACCAGCTCGTGAAGGAAGGCGTCAAGGGCCTGTCCTACGTATCCGGTGACCATCTTTACGGCGACGATAGCGACGGCGCCACGGACGGCTCCCACGCCAGCGACCTAGGCTTCACCCGCCAGGCCGACATCTTCGAGCCCTTCCTCAAGGCCGCCCTCGGCCGCTGATTTTTCGCCCTCCCCGCTGGCGAACGGGCATAATCCTTTCACCCTAACCGACGATGACCCGCAGCTTCCGCTACTACGACCTCATCCTCGGAGCGTTCGTGGCGGTCTTGCTCTGCTCGAACCTCATCGGTCCAGCGAAGGTCGTGCAGGTGGACTTCCCCTTCCTGGGGCCGACGGACTTCGGCGCAGGCAACATCTTCTTCCCGCTGTCTTATCTCTTCGGCGACATCCTCACCGAAGTGTACGGCTACGCGATGGCGCGCCGCGTGATCTGGGCCGGCTTCGGCGCGATGCTCTTCGCGACGATCATGACGTGGGTCGTGCTCTCGCTCCCGGCTAGCCCGAACGAACCCTTCAGCGCGCAACTGCAACCCGCGCTCGTCACCTGCTTCGGCGGCGGCTGGCGCATCGCCCTCGGCTCAATCATCGCGTTCTGCGTGGGCGACTTCCTTAACTCGTACGTCCTTGCGAAACTCAAAGTACGCACGCAAGGCCGCCACCTCTGGCTGCGCTTCATCAGCTCGACGTTCATCGGCCAGGGCGTCGACAGCCTGATCTTCTACCCGCTCGCCTTCCTCGGTATCTGGAGCCCCCAGACGCTCGTCGCCGTGATGCTCGCGAACTGGCTGTTCAAGGTGCTCGTCGAGGTGCTCATGACCCCGTTCACCTACTGGGCCTGCGCGAAACTGAAGCAGGCGGAAGGCGTCGATACCTTCGACACCGACACCGATTTCACACCCTTCAGCCTCAAGCGCTGACCGGCCGGCACCCCGTTTAGAGGGCCTTTATCGGCCTCCAATCGGGATTCATGTCATATTATCAGGGGGTTTCGAAGAATCCGTTGACAACACACCCGGGGACCCGCACAACACCCTCAGTCAATTTCACTCAGGTAAGAGCCTCCCTTATAAAGGACGCATCAGTCGCGAGGGCGACTAACGGAATCAGGATTCAAACTCTCCGTACCCGACCCCAGAGTCCCGTAGCTAGGACTCTGGACTTATTTGTCCCGGAAACGGGAAGACAGGCCGCACCACCCGTGCGGCCTGTTTCGTTGTGTCGTGCCCAAGACTGGACTCGAACCAGTAAGCCTTTCGGCGGCAGATTTTAAGTCTGATGTGTATACCATTCCACCACTTGGGCCGACGGCTCCAAAGTGCGGACGTGACCTCGATTGGCAACCCGGGAAAGCGGGCCACGTTCGCCTTCGCCTTGCCCTCCCGACCAAACCCGGCTTCCTTCCGCGCATGGATCGCTTAGCCCAGACGTTCGCCCGCTGCAAAGCCGAAGGCCGCCCGGCCTTCGTGAGCTACGTCTGCGCCGGCGACCCCGACGTCGAGACCTCCAAGGCCATCCTCCTTTCCCTGGCCAAGAACGGCGCCGACGTCCTCGAAGTGGGCGTGCCTTTCTCGGACCCGCTCGCCGACGGTCTGACGAACCAGCTTGCCTCCCAGCGCGCCCTCGAAGGCGGCATGACCTACGACGGCCTGCTCGATGTGCTCCGCGCGGTGCGCGCCGGCACGGACAAGCCGATCGTGCTCTATTGCTATTATAACCTGCTGTTCTCGTTCGGCCTCGAGAGCTACTGCGCCAAGGTCCGCGAAGCTGGAGCCGATGGCCTGCTCGTCCTCGACTGCCCGCCCGAGGAAGCCGACGAGCTGATCGCGGCCTCGAAGAAGCACGGCCTCGCCAACATCTTCATCGTGGCCCCGACCACGCCGCCCGCCCGCATCGGCCTCATCGCGAAGCACGCCTCGGGCTTCATCTACTACGTCTCGCGCGAAGGCGTGACCGGCGAGCGCTCCGAACTGGCCGCCAATCTTTCCTCCGCTGTCGCCGAGATCCGTAAGCACACTTCCCTGCCCATCTGTGTCGGCTTCGGTGTCTCCACCGCCGCCCACGTCCAGGCCATCGCCAAGGTCGCCGACGGCGTGGTTGTCGGTAGCGCGCTCGTGAACGTCGTCGCCGCCCATAAGGACAAGAAGGGCGAAGCCGCCGCCGCCATCGGCGCCAAGGTCCGCGAGTTACTCGCTAAATAATTCAAGGGGTAGGGACAGGGGTAGGGGTTGGGGTAGTTAAATAAAACAAGGGGCTCTCTGCCTTTTGTCCTCTCCCACCCCTACCCCTGCCCCCACCCCTACCCCTTCGCCGTCCTCTAATCCCTTGACCAAGGGCCCTGCCTCCGCACTTTCCCAATGGTCCTAACCTCGTTAGGGCCACCGGAACCTCACCGCATGGCCCCACAAGACACCTGGACGAAAAAAGACCTGACCGGCATCGAGGAGCTTTCCCGCCCCGAGATCGAACTGCTCTTCCGCCAGGCCGACCAGTTCCTGCCCGCTCTCGCGCCGGGCAAGGGCCTCGACCTGATGAAGGGCCGCACGGTGGTAAACCTCTTCCTCGAACCGAGCACACGCACCCGCACTGCCTTCGAAATCTCGGCCAAGAAGCTCGGTGCAGAAGTGGTCTCGATCAACACGACGGCCTCCTCCCTCGTGAAGGGCGAGACCCTCCGCGACACGGCGATGAACATCCGGGCGATGGGCGTCGACGCGATCGTGATGCGCCACTCCTCCGCCGGCTCGGCCCGCTACCTGGGCTCGGTCCTCGACATCTCAGTGATCAACGCCGGCGACGGCGCCCACGAACACCCGACGCAGGCCCTACTCGACGCCTTCACGCTCCGCCAGCGCTTCGGTAAGGTCGAAGGCCTTAAGGTCACAATCCTCGGCGACATCCTCTTCAGCCGCGTCGCCCGCTCCAACATCCTCTGCCTCTCGAAGCTCGGCGCGCAGGTCACCCTCGCGGGCCCCGCGACGCTCGTCCCGGCCTCGCTGAAGGAAGCCTTCCCGCAGGTCCGCATCGTCCATGACCTGAAGGAAGCCCTCAAGGACTGCGACGCGGTGATGCTCCTGCGCATCCAGCACGAGCGCCAGACGACCACCCACTTCCCTTCGCTCGGCGAATACACCTCGCAGTTCGGCCTCAACGCCGAACGTGCCGCCTGGCTCAAGCCTGAGGCGATCGTGATGCACCCGGGCCCCATCAACCGCGGCGTCGAAGTCGAAAG
>CAINSX010000383.1 GCA_903853185.1 uncultured Opitutia bacterium | reverse complement strand
GACCGGAGACCGGGATGTTTGCTGTGGGTATGGGTAGGGATGACCGGCCCGGTCATCCGTAGGCGCGCGGGCCGCACGCACCCTTCCTTAGATGCACCCCCGCAAACTATCCGGTTTCCCTTTGAGCGGATGAATCGTTTCGGGTGGCGGGTGGCAGCCTCGGGGTTCGGGTGGCGGGAAAATCCATCCAGCCCTCTATTCAGCCCTCAATGCAGTCCTCAATGCAGTCCTCCAGTTTGTAGCGGCCTACCGCCAACCGCTAGCCGCCGTAACCGAATACACTCCATTTCCCGCCATTTGAACAAGTGGCGTTGACGGGTGTCCAAGGGGCATAGACAAACACTGACCCATGAGAAACCCCCTCTCTGCGCTGCTGGCTTTCCTGCTGGTCGCCCTCTCCCCTGTGTCCGCCCAGGATGGCTTCAAGCCGATCTTCGACGGCAAGTCCCTCGCTGGCTGGGACGGCAACCCTGACCTCTGGTCCGTCGAGGACGGTTGTATTATCGGTAAGACTAAGGGGCCGGACCATCTCACCTATAACCAGTTCCTCATCTGGCGCGGCGGTGCACCGAAGAACTTCGAGTTCCGCGCCAAGATCAAGTGTTCCGCCAGCAACTCCGGCATCCAGTATCGCAGCAAAGAAGTCGCCGGCTCCAAGTGGGCCATCGCTGGATACCAGTGCGATATCCATCCCGCCAAAGGCAACTTCGGGAGCATCTACGAAGAGCGGGGCCGCGGCGTCCTGATCACCAACGGCCAGAGCGTCATCATCGACGATAAAGGGGACAAGTGGCTCGCCGCCGAGCATGACGCCGTTATCGCCGACATGAAGGAGTGGCATGACTACACCGTCATCGCCAACGGTAACCATCTCATCCAGAAAGTGGACGGCAAAGTCACCATCGACCTCGTCGACCACGACGAGAAGAACCGAGCGCTCGAAGGCCTCATCGCCATCCAGCTGCATCGTGGTCCGGCCATGGTCGTCCAGGTCAAGGACGTGATGCTGAAGGAACTCCCGGAAGGCGGACTCCTCTCCATGGAGAAGAACCCGATCCCGAGCGATGCGCAGAAGATCGAGAAGCCCGCCGCCAAGGCCAAGAAAGCCCCGGCCAAGAAGGCTGACCCGATTGTGAAGCCCGCCACCAAGGCCTTCCTCCAGCTTGCCGCCGACGCCCCGAAGGCGAAGGCCAAGGCTAAGACTCCCGCCAAGAAGACGCCGGCCGACGCCAACACCGGCAAGGCCATCGGCGAGAACAAGGCCACACCCGTCGACCGAATCAAGGCGCCCGAAGGCTTCAAGGTCGAGCTGCTCTATTCCGTCCCCGGCGACGCCCAAGGCTCCTGGGTCGCGCTGTGCGCCGACGACAAAGGCCGCATCTACGCCAGCGACCAGTACGGCGACCTCTATCGTTTTCCCGCGCCCGCCCCAGGCCAGCCGCTCAAGGCCGACGACGTAAAGAAGATGCCCGTCAACATCCGCGCGATCAACGGCATGGTGTGGGCCTTCGGCGCCCTCTACGCGGGCGTCAACGATTACGAGAAGAAGATCCCCAGCGGCTTCTATCGCCTCAGCGACAGCAAGGGTGACGACCAGATCGACAAGGTCGAACTCCTGCGCGCGATCGAATCCGGCGGCGACCATGGCGTCCACAAGGTCGTCGTGACGCCTGACCAAAACGGCTTCTACCTCATCTGCGGCAACAACGCCGTGAAGACCGAGACCCCCGCCACCTCCCCGGTCGCGCCGCTCTGGGGTGACGACCATCTCCTGCCCCGCATGCCGGACGGCCGCGGCCACAACCGCCACGTCCTCGCACCGGGCGGCATCGTCTACCGCATCAGCAAGGACGGTAAGACCTTCGAGACCTTCGCCAGCGGCTTCCGCAACATCTACGGCGGCGCCGTCAACCGCGCCGGCGACCTGTTCACGTATGACGCCGACATGGAGTATGACTTCAATACCTCCTGGTATCGCCCGACCCGCGTGAACCACGTCGTCAGCGGCGGCGAATACGGCTGGCGTAACGGCGCCGGCAAGTATCCCGAGTTCTACCCCGACTCCCTGCCCGCCACCCTGAACATCGGCCCTGGCTCGCCCACCGGCATCGCCTTCGGCTACGGCGCGAAGTTCCCCGCCAAGTATCAGGAGTCGCTCTTCATCCTCGATTGGAGCTGGGGCAAGATCTACGCGGTCGACCTCAAGGCCAAGGGCGCCAGCTACACCGCGACCAAGACCGACTTCATCCAAGGCGCACCTCTGCCTGTCACCGAGATCCTCATTCATCCGCAGGACGGCGCGATGTACTTCGCCATCGGCGGCCGCAAGGTGCAGTCGGGCCTCTACCGCGTGACCTATG
>CAINSX010000382.1 GCA_903853185.1 uncultured Opitutia bacterium | reverse complement strand
TTCCGACGCGCCCCCGAGCTTGGCGATGGCCGCCTTCCATGCCTTGGTATCAGGCTTGCTGGCTTGAGCCTTGGCGTTGGCCAGGAGGCGGGGGAGCAGGTCGGCGGGCAAGGCGGCGTCTTTCTGCTCGGCCTCGTTGTTCCAAAGGACACAGAGCAGGGCGGCGCGCGGGCCGCCGATCGCGGCGGCGAGTTCGTCGAGGTGCTCGATCAGTTTCGCTTTCTCGCATTTCAGGGCGTCGGCGTACCAAGGAAGATGCTCCGCAATGGCGGCCGCGTCCAAGGCCAGGTGGCCGAGGCGCTTCTTGAACAGCCACTTGGCGTCGCGCAGGAACGGTTTGCGATGGATGTAGCCGCCGGGAATCTGCTTGGCGAGGGCGAGCAAAGGGCCTTCGGCGACATGCTCCAGATCCATGACCAGCTGCTCGGAAAGGATCTTCCGGTGCGGATCGACCGCTTCGGTCTTGTAGGAAAATTGTCCCATGCCGCCAGCGTACCCGCGGGCCGGCGTGGGGCAAGGTCGTGGCTCGCCTGCCGGGCGGTTTTCTTGCTTCGGACTCGCCAGCGGGGAGGGAAGGGGGTTCGTTCTGGCCTGTCTGATGCGTTCTCCCGCCTCCATCGTCATCCCTCTCTGCTCGGCCGTGGGTTATACCTTCGCCGCGATGGCCCTCAAGCGGGCCATGGACGGTGGCCACCCCTGGCGGGTCCTGTTCATCGTCAACCTGATCGGAGCCGTCCTTTTCCAGACTTGGCTGCTTCATGGGGGCGAACCTTTCACGGCGACCAACGTCACCCACGCGATCTTGGCCGGGACGGCGTTCTTCATCGGGCAGGTCTTCACCTTCATCGCGATCAGCCGGGGCGATATCTCCATCGCGACGCCGGTGCTCGGCACCAAGGTCATTTTCGTGGCCTTGCTGGTCTGCCTGGCCGGTGGCGAACTGAATTCGAAGCTCTGGATCGCGACGTTCCTGACGACGGTCGCCTTGGCCATGCTGGGTGGCGAGTGGCGCGCCAACCGCGAGCGCCTGCTCGTGAGCGTCGCCTTCGCTTTCCTGGCCTCGGTCGCCTTCGCGGCGACGGACGTGATGCAGCAGCTGTGGGTGCCGGCGTTCGGCTTCGGTCATTTCGGTCCGGTGATGTTCCTCACGGTCGGGGCGTTGTCGTTCACCTTGATTCCGTTCTTCTCCGCGCCGTTGCGCGCGATGCCGCGCCCGATGGTCGTCTGGGCTTTCGGCGGCGGGCTTTTGCTGACCATCCAGGCCATGGGTATCGCCTATTGCATCGCGGTCTACCATGAGGTCACGGTCACCAACGTCCTTTATAACACGCGCGGCCTCTGGAGTGTCGCGCTGGTCTGGGTCGTCGGGCACTGGTTCTCCAATTCGGAGAAGCACGTAGGCCGTGGCATCATGACCCGCCGTCTGATCGGGGCCCTGATCTTGCTGGCCGCGGTCTACCTCAGCCTGTCCTGATCAGAGGTCGGCGTTGTCGATCAGTCGCGTCGCGCCCAGATGGCAGGCGATCGCGATGGCGCAGCGGAGTCCGGAGGTCGAGGCGACCGGTGCCATCGTCTCGAGGTCGACGACTTCACAGTATTGAGGCTTCAAGGCCGGCTGGACGGCGAGCACGGCCTGCGCCGCGTCACGGAGGCGCGCGGCGTCGGTGACGCCGGCCTGGGCCAAGGCTTTGGCCGCGGCCAGCGCGGCGGGGATAGCCGTCGCCTGCGCGCGCTGCTCGGCCGAAAGGTAGCGGTTGCGCGAGCTCATTGCGACGCCGTTGGGCTCGCGGATGGTCTCATGCGCGATAATGCGAACGGGGATGTGCAGGTCGCGGACCATGCGGCGGATCACCGCGAGCTGCTGGAGGTCCTTGCGGCCGAAGACGGCGAGATCCGCCTGCGCGGCGTTGAAGAGCATCGCGACGACGGTGGCGACGCCGCGGAAATGGCCCGGTCGAAATTCGCCGCACAGCTTGGCCGAGACGCCTTCGACGTCGACCCAGGTCGAAGCACCGTCCGGGTAGAAGTCGGCGGCGGTCGGCGCGAAGATCAGGCTGGCGCCCGCGGCTGCGCAGCCGCGGCGGTCGTCCTCGAACGTCCGCGGGTATTTGGAGAAATCCTCGTTGGGGCCGAACTGGGTCGGGTTGACGAAGATCGAGACCACGACAAAGGCCGCTTCTTCCTTGGCCCGCCGGATTAGGCTCAGGTGGCCTTCATGGAGGCAGCCCATCGTCGGCACGAAGCCGATGGCCTGGCCGGCCTGACGGGCCCGGGCGACCGCGGCGCGCAGTTCGGGGATGGTGTGGACGACCTCCATGCCGCCAACCTATGCGGCGCCCGCAAAGGCGCAAGGCGCAGTTGTATGCGGACTCCCACCCTGTCGTTTTGTTCATAGGCTGGCCCTATTCCTTTCTTGGCAGCAAGGGGGCGGGCTCCAATGTCAGAACCCTCCCTCCTATAAGTCATGTCGCACTTCCCTAATGTCCCGGTCATCGAGTTCGAAGGATCGAAGTCCAAGAACCCTTTCGCCTTCAAGCACTACAACCCGGACGAGAAGATCGGCGGGAAGAAGATGAA
>CAINSX010000381.1 GCA_903853185.1 uncultured Opitutia bacterium | reverse complement strand
TCACCAACACCGAGTTCCTCTCCCGCGGTATCAAGACAAAGACTGCCAACTCGATCCTCGTGAAGGTGAACCAGATCGGCTCCCTGACCGAAACCTTCGACGCCGTCTCCATGGCCCAGCGCGCCGGCTACTCCGCCATCATCTCGCACCGCTCCGGTGAGACGGAAGACGCCACCATCGCGGACATCGCCGTCGGTCTCAACGCCGGCCAGATCAAGACCGGCTCCCTCTGCCGCTCCGACCGCGTCGCCAAGTACAACCAGCTCCTCCGCATCGAGCAGGAACTCGGCAGCCGCGCCCTCTACGCCGGTAACACCTGCACCTGGGGCGAATAATCCCTGGTCGTAGGCAAAGCAAAGGGCCGCCCAGTGGGTGGCCCTTTTTATTGTCCGGCTAAGCGATGCTTACTTCGACTCGAGGCCGGCGGAGTTCACCGCGACGATCTCGTACTTCGCCAGATCTTTGGCGCCCTTGTCGACGAAGCGCATCTGCGCGAGCGGCTGGTTCGGGGTGTCGCCGTAGCTCATGCCTTGGAAGAGCGGGCGGCCGAAGGGGCTGGCGAGTTTCTCCGGCACGCGGCCGATGACCTGGCCGTTCTTCTTGATGAGGAACTGGCGGATGCCACTCTCGAAGTCGGCGTGCGCATCCCAGGTGACCTCGACGCCTTCGGCGACGGCCTTGGCGGCGACGTTGAATGGCGCGGGCGGGGGCGTGGTGTCGTTCGTTGCGCCGGTCTTCACGTATTCAGACCACGCCTTGGCGAAGGCGGCGTTGGGCAGCCAGTTGGTCTCGGCCTTGTCGCCCGCGTGTTCGCTGGCGGGCTTGGCTTCGTTGCCAAGCAGAGGCGAGATCCAGCCTTTGGATTGATCGATCTTGCGGAGCTTGTTGCCGGATTCAGGTAGGCGGAGCTCAAGGCACGCATCGAAGAACGCGATGGAGGCGTAGCGCTGATCACCGGTCTGGTGCGAGGTGAGCGGGTCCGGGGCGAAGCCGATCGGCGCGCCCTTGGCTCGATAGGCTTTGAACATCGCGAGGTTGCCGGTCCAGGCGGTGTTGAAGCGCTTGTCGCCATTTTCCTTCACGCCCGGGTTGGACATCATCGGAATCTCGTAGGCTTCAGGCGGTAGCACGACCTCGGGAATCTGGCGTTCCTTGGTCTTGTCTTCGGGCAGCTGCCAATAGGAGTAGGCCGTGCCGGAGCGGAACCAGATGGCGACGATGCGCTCGGGATATTTCGCCTGCATGATACTCGCCCAGAAGCCGCCGCCGCTATGGCCCCAGAGGCACCAAGGGGCGGTCGCGATCTCGGGGTGGCCGGTCTGCTTGGCGAGGTCGGCGAGGGCTTGCAGGTAGGTCTTGTCGGAGCCGTTGCGGGGGTCGCACCACATGCGGCAGTTGGCCTTGTCGGGCTCGCCGATCACCGGCCCGACGAGGGCGCAGTTCCATTTGCGCGCGAGGGCTTGCCAGTGCAGGTCGTCGGCGACGGTCACCGCCCCCTTGTTCGAGCCCAAGCCGCAGCCATGCTGGTGCACGATGATGCCGCGGACGGTCTTCACGCCTTCGGGCAGCCAGAGATTATAGGTCGAGGCGAAGATGAGTTCGCCGGGCTTTTCCGATGCCGGGTAGCTAACGGAGTATTTGGCGCCGTCGGCCAGGGCGGCCAAGGGCAGGAGGAGCAGGGCGAGGAGGGATCGCATGGGGTTGTCTTATGGACAGCCAGAAATCCCTTTGGTTCAAGTCAGCGTTGGCTTGTGATGTGAATCTTGGCCGACAGTTTCTGCGCATGGGCTCTCGCGAGGACTTTATGGCGCTGCTGAAGGCAATAAAGGCCCGGGAAGATGCGCGGGTGGACGGGTTGCTCGCTGGGTTGAAAGTCGACCGGATTGCGGGTTGGGTGGGCGGGCTGACTGAGCCGGGCGAGAAACTCCCTTCCGCTGAAGCCTTTGCCAGAGGGCATCCGAAAGTCGCTACGGAGATTCTTGCGGACGGGGTTGCTTATTCCGTGCGGCAAGGGAGCTGCTTCGGATGGTTCTGGCTCATCTTCACGACGGTGCACTGTGCGTTTATGCTCTACGGACTGAGCCGCGGGGTCGTGCGCTCCAATCACCAAGTGATCACGAATCCCACGGGGTGGCACTTTTTGTTCATGGTATTGTTTTACGCACCTTTTTTCCTTATCGGCTTTGGCTTCACAGTCGCCCGCTGCCGCATCGAACTGACTCAGGTAGGAATGTCGGTTCGGTGGCGGATCCTTCCGGGTATCGGCTGGACTTGGTGTCTGGCGGCAGGCGAGGAGGTCCGCGTGGTCTTGGCCTATCGCGGCGTACGCGTCAACAAGCGCCCGGTCCAAGCGATTGCTATTTCTTCGCAGGGCAAGGAAATCAGCTTCGGCAGCATGTTGACGGATGACGTGAAGGAGTATCTTGCCGGGGCAATCCTTGATTATTATCAAGGTGCGGAGCAGGGGGGCGCGCCGTTCATCCCAGCTGCCTGATCTTATTTCTTCGGCAGCTCGACCGCCCGGAAGCGCACAATCGTATTGCTGGCCGGCTCGTAGAGCACGCCGATGCGCCCGTCTTTGAGTAATGCCATGCTGCTGTAGGCGAAGGGGCCCGGGAAGATCAGTTGAGAGACCGCCCAGGTCCGGCCGTCATCGTGGGTGATGCGTAGCGTGCCGTTTTTACGACCTTTCCCGACTGGATTTAGAAAGGCGATGGTATGGTCATCCACGCGCAGGAGGCTTCCCTGGCAGATCGGATCGGGCAGGTTGGTGTCTTCGGTGGCTTGCGTCCAGGTCTCGCCGGCGTCTTGGGACCAGGAGGTCTTGCGTAGGCTGGCCCCGCGGCGCCAGCTGCGCGAATTCAGGTAAAGGCCCCCGCCCACTGACTCGGCCACCTGGACTTCGTTCAGTTGGATCGTTTCGGTCTGCGGCACTTTCTCGCCGCGCTTCCAGGTCGCGCCCGCGTCGTCGCTATAGGCCACCCAGTTGTAGAAATTTTTCTTCGCGTCCTGGGAGTTGAAAGGGATGACCAGTCGACCGGCCTTGGAGCCCGACTTGAGCTGGATGCCGATGCCGGGGCCTGAGGCGGTGGTGATGGCTTCGGCGGGCTTGAGGCTCGCGGAGACGTCGGTCGGCTTGCTCCACGTCACGCCGTCGTCGTCGGACGTCACGTAGCAGGAGCGATTGCCCTTGGGGTCGGTAGGGCCGACGGGCAGGCCGCCGAACTCATGTCCGCCGGCCGGGAAGGTCTGGTAGAACAGGAAGATGCGGCCGGACTTCGTTTCCTGGACAAGGCAGGGGTTGTTGCAGCTGTCGCCGCCTTGTTCGTAGGCGACCTGAGGCTTGGACCAGGTGGCGCCTTCGTCCTTCGAGGATGAGATCACCAAGTCATTGCCCGCTTGGTCGGTGGGCTTGTCGCGTCCCTCGGCCACTGCGAGCAACGTGCCTTTCTGCGTCCGCAGCAGCGAAGGGATGCGCACCGACGGGTGCGACAGGTTCTTCTTAGCTTCGAAGACGATGATGTCCGTGCCGTCCGCGGCGAAGGAACGGACGCAGAGCAGGCCGAGGAGGAGGGCGAGGCGCATGTTCAGAAATTCCAGTTGAAGAAGCCGATCGCTTCGAGTTCACCGATCATCTTCTTGGTCTCGGCGGTGTCAGGGTTGCCGTTGGGCAGTCGAGCGGGCCCGAGCGGCACACCGAGGTGGCCCATCAAGGCTTTGGCGGCGCCCATGTAGCCGCGTTTGGCGAGGATATCGACGACGGGCTGGACCTT
>CAINSX010000380.1 GCA_903853185.1 uncultured Opitutia bacterium | reverse complement strand
TATCGACGACCCTTACGCCACCTTCTCGAGCTGCACGCAGACTTCGTCGATCAGGAAGGCGGGCGTCGAAGCGCCGGCGGTGACGCCGACGGTGCCGAAACGGGCGAGCGCGGCGAAGTCGAGCTCGGCCGCGGTCTCGACGTGGAAACAAGGCAGCCCCTGGATCTCGACGAGCTTGGCGAGCTTGACGGTGTTCGCCGAATGGCGGCCACCGATGACGACGATCGCCTGGCAGCCCTGCTTCTGGAGCTCGAGGATATCCGCCTGTCGATCCTTGGTCGCTCCACAGATGGTATCGAAGACGAGCGTCGGCGCAAAGCGGGCCTTCAGACGCGCGGCCAGTCTCTCGAACTCATCGGTGAACATCGTCGACTGCGAGACCATGCAGACCTGCGTCCCGAGATCCGGCAACGCATCGATCTCGGCTTCGGAAGTGATGACATGTCCCTTCCCTTCGGCGTAACCGAGCAGGCCGATGACCTCGGGGTGCTTGGGGTCGCCGAAGATGACGGTGGCGTAGCCCTTGCGCGCATGCATGCGGACCTTGCCGGCGATGATGCCGACGTCGGGGCAGGTGGCGTCGCGGAATTCCATGCCGAGCGACTTCAGGTATTCGCGGCGTTCAGGCGAGATACCGTGCGCGCGGACAACCATGACGGCGTCGGAGTCGGTGGACTTCGAGACCTCGAGCTTCGCCTCGCTACGGTAATCGCCGACTTCACGGATGCCCTCGCCAGTGAGGACTTCCATCATCTGGCGGTTATGGATCAACGGACCGTCCGTGTAGACGGGATGACGTCCCTTCTGGGCGTATTCGCGGGCGATATCGATGGCGCGTTCGACGCCCCAACAGAAACCCGCGGACTTGGCTCGGATGACCTTCACGGCTTTAAGGTGCGGGCAAGCCCGCCCGGTTCAAGCAAAGTCCCGCCTTACTTGGCCGGGACACCCCAGACCTCGGCCTCGATGTAGTCGTTCGAGGGACCAGCGGAGTTGCCCTTGGAGTAGAAGCGAACGTAGCGACCCTTGACGGCGGGGACAGCGATCACGCGGCCTTCGTTGGACTCGTAGTAGCAGTAGTCCTTACCCTTGCCTAGGCCGAGTTCGTTCTCGGAGTCGTTATTGTAGACGGTGGTGACGTCCTTCTTGAAGGCGGCGTCATCGGAGATCTGGACGACGACGTCGAAATAGACGCGACGCTCGCGGTGGAAGTGCCAGAGGGCGATCGCGCTGATCTCGGCAGACTTGGCCAGGTCGATCTGCACCCAGTGGGCGCCGCGCGGGAGTTCGACTTCGAAACCTTCCTCGCCGCCCTTGTCACCGTCGGTCAGGTAGGTGAAGTCGCCAGCCGCAGCCTCACGGGCGCTGGAGGTCACATTACAGCCCTTGGCGAGGTTGACGGCGGCGGCAGGCACCTTGGGCAGCTTGCGCGGCGCGGAGGTGACGGGCTCGAGATTATTGATCTTCATCGGGCGCGGCGTACCGAGGGCGACGGACTTCGGCAGGACGAGCGGGAGTTCCTTGTCTTCGGCGAAGAGGCCGAGCGGGAGGACGAGGAGGCAGAGAGCGAGGTGCTTCATGGGAAGGGATGGGGTTAAGACAACGGAACCGCGGCCTGGTTTCAAGCCTTGGGGGCTTCGAGCGTGCGGACCCGGCGATGCTTGAGCGGAAAACGCAGGATTACGGTCGTTCCGACGTCCGGCGTGCTCTGAATATCGACCGTGCCGCCATGAGCCCGGAGGATGCGTAGGAGGATGAGCATGCCGATACCACCGCCGGAGGCCTTGGTGGTGTAATAGGCGTCGAAGACGCGCGTGAGTTTGTCAGCCGGGATACCCACACCGGTATCGCGGATGGAAAGCACGACCCACTGGTCGTCGGAAGTCAGCTTGACGTGGATGTCGCCGCCTCGGTCCATGGCCTCGAGCGCATTCTTCATCACGTTGAAGATCGCCTGCTTGATCTGGTTACGGTCGCCGAGAATGAGCGGGAGCTCGCCTGGGACGTCGAGCGAGACGCGTACGCCGAGCTGCTCCATCTGTTCGCGCAGGAGGCCGGTGGCTTCCGCCACGATGGCGACGAGGTCGGTGTCGGTCAGATTCGGCGGGGTCTGGCGGACGGCACCGAGGAAGTCACGGACGATGCCGTCGAGGCGGTTGATCTCGCTCTGGCACACTTCCGCGGCCTTACGCACCTTGGCGGCGGCAGGCGAATCGCCGAGCTTGGCGGCCTCGCGCTGGAGAAGCTGCAGGTGGATGCCGATCGCGTTGAGGGGATTGCCAACCTCGTGGGCCACGCCGGCGGCGAGCGAGACGATGGAGTCGATGCGCTCGCTCTCGACGCGATCTTCGGTCTGGACGCGTTCCTTGGTGACGTCGCTAAGCACGGCCACGCGGCGAGCACGTTCAGCACCCTGCCGCTCGCCGACGCGTGTCAGGTGAAGGTTAAGGAGGCGAGGCTCGGGATAACGGACCTCGAGTTCGCGGGAGAGCGCTCCGACGGTCTCGGGCAGCTCGAGCGCCTGAGCGATGTCGGGAGAAAGGCGGCGCAACTCGGCGCCATTGACATCCTCCTGGCTCACGCCGAGCAGGCGCACGGCGGAGGCGTTGGCGTATTCGATCGCGCCGTCGTGGGACAGCACCAGCACGCCTTCGCGGAGCGTATCCAAGACCGTCTCCATGAGGTCGCGTTCGCGCTCGAGGCGGCGGGCGAGGATCGCGAGGTTCTGCGCGTCGAGGTCATCGATGCGGCCGAGGATACGGTCAAGGGGGCTGAAGCGTCGGCGGGACATGTCAGGAAGCGCGCGCCGCGAGGAGGCGGGCGATGACGTCGATGAGCTGACGCGCCACGACGGCCTTGGAGGCCGGACCGAGGACTTCGCGGAAGCCGTTTCGACCGAGGAGGATGAGCTTGTTGTGGTCGGAACCGAAGGCTCCTTCGGAACCGGCGACGGAATTGGCGGCAATGAGGTCGAGCCCCTTACGTTCGAGTTTGTCGAGGGCGTTGGCTTCGACGTTCTCCGTCTCGGCGGCGAAGCCCACGAGGAACTGGTCGGTGCGACGTTCTTCGGCGAGGGCGGTGACGATATCGGGCACCGGCTCGAGTTCGATGGTCAGTCCCTGGCCGTCCTTCTTGAGTTTCTGCGGCTCAGTGGACTTCGGACGCCAGTCGCTGACGGCGGCCGTCATGATCAACACGTCGCAGGGACCGAACAAGGCGTCGGCCTGGCGCTGCATCTCGGCGGCGGTGACGACCGGGTAGACCATCACGCCGGCGGGCTCAGGCAAGGAGACCGGACCAGCGACGAGGTCGACGGACCAGCCGGCCTCCTTCGCGGCCGTCGCCAAGGCGAAACCCATCTTGCCCGTCGACGGGTTGCTGATGAAGCGAACTGGGTCAAAGAACTCGCGCGTAGGACCGGCGGTGATGAGGCAGCGGAGGGACAAGGGGGTGGTGAAGATGGCGGAGGACAGAGGGCAGATGACCGATGAAGGCCGATGGATGCCAATGGGGTTACCTTGGCGAAGGAAGGGGGCGGAAACAATCCATTTAGGGCTAGGGTCAGGGCTGGGGCTAGGG
>CAINSX010000379.1 GCA_903853185.1 uncultured Opitutia bacterium | reverse complement strand
GTAGTAAAGGAAGTTGATAGTGACCGTGTCGCTCTCGCCATACATGGCGACCATATCCGCACGCCAAATATCATACGGTGCTGGCGCCATCACGGCGTCCTTGCAGGCGAGGGTCATCACGCGAGTGACCTCGGTACCGAGAACCTTGGCATCGGTGACCGTGCCGTCGCGATGCAGGCGAAAACTCACGGCCACGTGGCCACGGGAGACGCCTTCGAAGCGGGAGCGCTCAATGATACTCCACCAGCTCGACTGGATGGCCTCCATCATGCGCTGCGTATAGTCGCCGTAATTGCTAAACCGAGCGTCAACGGCGATGGAGCCGGCTCGGCTAACGCCGACGGGGCGGCGCAGCAACAGGCCGTAGGTACCGGAAGGAGCCGAGGCACGCGGACGGTCGGGATTGGCCGCGACGGGCGCCGGCGAAGGCTTGGCGGCGGACTTGCCCGGTCCGGGCGGCGGCGCGGCCTTGACCGGCGCAGCCATCGAGACCGACGGCTGGGAGATCGGGGCGGCCTGGGATTGATCGATCGAGCGAGGCTTGCCTTGCGCAATTCGGAGCTGCTCGGACGTGCCGTCGGACTTAGGTAAAGGCGAGTTGGTCGGCATCTTCTCCGGGACCGGCTGGGCGGCGGTCTGATTGCGCGAAGAAGTAAACGGGGTGGTCTTGGGTACGGCCTGGTTGGCGACCGGATTCGTTTCGATGAAACGGAGCTTCGGCGGCAGGCGGGCTTCGTCGATCTTGACCGGGGCCGTCAGGACCTCCACCGGACGGACGAACGCGACGACCTTATGGAAGGTGTCCGGCAAGGCCCAGATGAGGAGGAGGTGCAAGCCGAACGACACCAGGACCGCGAGGGCTGCGGACCGCAGGTCGATGGATTCTTCAGGCCGCACAAGGACAAGTTAGGCAGACCTCGCCCAACTTCAAGCGTAGGCGAGGCCGATTATCGGCCGGCGAATTCCTGCGTCAGCGCCGCCAGTGTCCGGCGGCAGTCTTCGCGCGTGCCAATGACGACATAACACTGGAAAGCGTAGTCGCCGGGCTTGATGGGCTCGGCCTGCCGCAGGCGGAAGACGCAGTTCCACTTCACGACCTGGTCGTGTTCGAACAGGAATCGGCCATACCCCGCCGCCGGCTGAGCGGGCGGCGTGAAAACCCCCATGGCATGGGAACCGGAAGGAGTGGAGAGCACAACCGGATCGCGGATCTCGCCGTTCTGACGTGGAAGCGGCGCCAACGTCGAAGCCTTGGCGTCGAAGCGAAGCTCCTCTGAGAAGGTCATCGGCATGTAACCCGTCAGCGCCTCGATCTGCAGGTATTTGTGCGGGCGATCGGCCGGCACGGTGAAGGTCACTCGGTAATCCAGCACGTGGTCCATGCCCGGACGGCCGATACGCACCTGCTTGGCGAGAACATGATCCGAAAGCGGCGTGGTATTCTGAGCCAGCTGGCCATGCGACTTCATCCCGGGCGCGAGCCAATAGGCCATGCGCGTTCGCGTCGAGAGGACGCCATCCTTCACGGAAAGGAATTCCAAGCGGCTGGTGGACTTCGGCCCGAGCGCATCGACGACCGAACCGGCTTCGGTCGGATTGTAGCATTCGGTATGATACACGCCGTCGACGTCGGCGTTGATCGCCGACTGCAACTGACGGCCGTGGTCGTGTGAATTGATGAACTCGACACCGTCCCACTTCACGGAATCGATCGCGCCGGCCAGACGGCTCGTGGTCCGGATGACCAGCGGCTTGCCGCCGATCGTGCCGGAGAGCTCGGCATCGCCACTCTCCACAGGTGCCTGCGCGAAAGCCCAGACCGGCAAAAGCAAGAGGAGCGCCTTCATGCGGTGAGCCTTTCGAGGATACCCAGCGCGGCGAGACGAGCTTTCACGAATTCGACCGGCAGGCCCATGATCGTCGAGATGGGCTGCTGGAAATCGGCGATGATGATCTCCTTACCCTGCTGGATGCCGTAAGCGCCAGCCTTGTCCAAGGTGTTCACCAAAGCCTGATAGCGCGTGATATCGTCTTCGGAGAGCGCCCGAAAGCGCACCCACGCCGTGATATCGTGCGACTCGTCGATCCCGAGCGCTGGACAGAGCAGGCAAACGCCCGTGTGCACGGTGTGTTCGCGGCCGGAGAGACTGCGGAGCATCGCACGGGATTCGGCGAGGTCGACCGGCTTGTTAAGG
>CAINSX010000378.1 GCA_903853185.1 uncultured Opitutia bacterium | reverse complement strand
TGACGAAGTCCGACTTCGCCTTGAGGGCGCGGTATTCCGGTAGGTAGCGGCCGGCCTGACGCATGATCCAGACGGGAGCCCGGTCGTGGGGCTGGCGGCGGAGGGCGGCGAGGAAGCGGTCGCGGGAGTTCATCAGGACCCCTTCAGCCAATCCTGAGGTTTCAGATAATGCGAGAGCAGACGTTCTTCCGGGGTGCCGGCGGCAGGCTGGTGGCAGTAGTGCCACTGCACGCGGGGCGGAAGGGACATCAGGATCGATTCCGTCCGGCCGCCGGACTGCAGGCCGAAGATCGTCCCGCGGTCGAAGACCAGGTTAAATTCGACGTAGCGTCCGCGGCGGACTTCCTGCCAATTGCGCTCGCGCTCGCCATAGGGGGTGTCCTTGCGACGGCGCAGGATCTCAGCGTAGGCCGGACCGAAGGCGTCACCCACCTTCTGCATCATCGCGAAAGCCGACTCGAAGCCGCCCTCAGTGAAGTCGTCGAAGAACACGCCGCCGATACCGCGCTGCTCTTGGCGGTGCTTCAGCAGGAAGTAATCGTCGCACCAGCTCTTGAACTTCGGGAAGTGGGCGCCCGTAGCTTTCTCGCCAGCGCGGTGCCAGGAGACGGCGTCTTCATCGAAGCCGTAATAAGGCGTCAGGTCGAAACCGCCGCCGAACCACCAAACCGGATCGGGCCCATCGGTGCAGAAGAAGCGCACGTTCATGTGCGAGGTCGGGCAATAGGGATTGAGCGGATGCTGGACGACCGAGACGCCCATGGCTCGGAAGCCTTTGCCGGCGAGATCCGGGCGGGCGATCGTGGCGGACGGAGGCAGCGCGTGGCCGCGGACGTCCGAGAAAGCCACCCCGCCCTTTTCAATCACCGACCCGCCGGCGATGACGCGGGTACGCCCGCCGCCGCCTTCGGCGCGCTTCCACTCATCGGTGATGAACTTGGCTTTGCCGTCCACTTCCTCGAGGGTCGCGCAGAGGCGATCCTGCAGGCTGGTCAGGTAATTTCTGACGAGGTCGGGGTTCATGAGGTCCGTACTCAATCCGAGCCGACGGGGCTGGTCAACGAAGCCTCGGTGGCCCCGGCAAGAATCCACCTCCGCTTATCGCCCTTAAGCCGGAACTACTAGGTAGACCTTGATGGGGGCCCGCAAATCGGCAGGGTCAAACCACGTCATGAACCCGGAATTCAAGCTATACCTGCTCTTCTGCCTGGCAGGCGTGTGCGCCTTGGGCCTGCCGTGGTGGGCTTGGCGGCGCGTGAAGAGCCTCGAAAGGAAGTATGGCCGCATCCTGCTGGTCCGCGGCGTGACCGGTGCGCAGGCCGCGCGCATCGTCCTCCTGCGCGGAGAGATCCCGATGGTCGACGTCGACGAAAGCACCATCGCCGTGACGGACTTCTATTCGGCGCACGAACCCGCGATCAAACTCTCCAGCGGCGTCTATTCCGGCAAGCGGCTCTTCGACGTCGCGCGCGCGGCCCGCCTCGCCGGCCACGCGTTGCAGCACCGCGACCGTAAACTCGGCGGACTCGCCTCCTGGGATTCGTTCATGATCCTCTGGGGCAACGCCTGGCCGATCCTCATGGTCATGCTGCTCTTCACCGGAGAAGGACGCTTCATGATCGCGGCCGCGGGCTTCTCGGTCGTCGCGGTCTTCCTCGCCATCTGCCATCTCCTCAAGCACACGCACGTCCAGGACGCCGCCCGCCGCGGACGTCGCGAACTCGACGGGGCGAAGCTACTCGACGGTCATCCGGACGAGGAAGTCGACGCCGCCTTCCTGGCCGCGCGCTTGGACCACATGGCCCTGCCCTATTCGAAAACGTGGCTGCGGCTGCTATTTTCCTGAGCGAAAGACCTTACTCTTTTAGACTTCTCCTCACAGAGACGGGAGCCAAAATACAAAACGATGATTCGTCGGTCACTCGGCCTCCTGCTTATATTGCTTATCGCTGGAGCATTGCTCTCCCTACTACTGACCGATGCTCACCTCACACCAGAGATGAGCAGCGCCAGTAGCCCCGCAAATGGTACCGCACCACAGCTGACAAAGCCTCCCCGCAGCGCCAACGCCCTGAGACTTGATGAACGGAAAAACGTCGTCCCCGTCCTGGACGATAAGGTTCTCATCAGGCTACAGCCTTCGGAGTATCAGTTAGACCTCAGCTTCAAGGAATGGATAGCTGGAATCAATGGCGTGCGTTGGGATATAGCTTGGCGAAGTTCAGAGACCTATGACGAGGCGAGGCACAAAGTAGCGGCCTCCTTCAACGCCGCCATGCAGACGGAAAGATATCGGGCCTTACGGGCTCAGGAGGAGAACCTGACTCGCGAATACCCCACCGCCGCCCCCGACCGCAAGGCGGTCATCATGGAAGACCTCATCAAAAGCCGAGCGGAAAGTGTGATCATCTTAGAAAAGTACCTCGATGCGCCCTTGCCCTTCCGCCTTTCCCCGTTGTCG
>CAINSX010000377.1 GCA_903853185.1 uncultured Opitutia bacterium | reverse complement strand
CTGGAACGGTAGACGTCGACGCGCAGGTCGGCTTCGTTGACCTCGACGTCGATATCGTCATCGATTTCGGCGACCACGTCGACCGAGGCGAAAGAGGTATGGCGACGGGCGTTGGCGTCGAAGGGGGAGATGCGGACGAGGCGATGGACGCCACGCTCGGCCTTGACGTAGACGTAGGCGTTGGGGCCTTCGAGGCGGAACGTGGCCTGGCTGATGCCGGCGCCTTCGCCTTCGGCGATGTCTTCGACTTCGATCTTGAAACCGCGACGTTCGGCCCAGCGGGTGTACATGCGGTAGAGCAGGTCGGCCCAGTCGTTGGATTCCGTGCCACCGGCGCCCGCCTTGACGGTGACGATGGCGTTGGAGCGGTCGTGCAGGCCAGAGAGGAACGAGGCGATCTCGAGCTCGGAGACGGCGACGAGTAGATCGGTGCCGAGCTTACGGAGTTCCTCGACTTCGGCATCGGCGGAACCGTCCGGGGATTCAGTAATCAGTTCGGCGAGGGTCTTGGCGTCTTCGATCTGGCGCCGAAAGGCAACCTGCGGGGCAACGATGACCTTATGGCCGTTGCACTCCGAGATGACCTTCTGGGCGGCCTTCTGGCTGTCCCAGAAGTTCTGGGCAGCCATCTGTTCTTCGAGCTTCGCGATCGCGGCCTGTTTGCCTGCGACATCGAGGAACTTCCAGAGGTAGCCGGCGCGGCGTTCGACTTCGTCAAGACTGGCGCGGATTTCGGGCGGAATATACATCGGAAAGCGGAAGGAAGGGGGAGGGGCCCTCCTTGGTTGGCGGGCGAAGGTTGGGAATACCTAGGCCCTCCTTTGTTTTCAATGTCAGAGTGGGGCTGGCGGGCTCTCATTTGCCAGGGTGCGGACTGGTCGCACTTGCGCCCCGTCAAGGGCGGGGCATACATCCAGCCCATGTCGTATCTTGAAGGCCTGAGTTTCGCCCAGATTGCCGGCCCCTTGCCTGAGCGCCGGGTCCTTTCCAACGGACTCGAGGTCATCTACTCCCATCGCCCCGGCATCGGCCTCTGCACCGTGCAGGCCTGGGTGCGCACCGGTAGCATCCACGAAGGTCGCTGGGAAGGCTCGGGCATCTCGCACTATCTCGAGCACATGGTCTTCAAGGGCACTGGCCGTTTCACTAACCGTGAGCTCACCGACGCCATTCATCGCAGCGGGGGGTCCTCTAACGCCTACACGACCTTCGACCGCACGGTCTATTACGTCGACGCGCCGCAGGAAGGTTTCGAGACCGCGATGGAAGCCATCGCCGACATGGTCTTTGATCCGCTGATCACCGACGCCGACGCGAAGATGGAGCGCGAGGTCATCTTGCGCGAAATCGCGATGTGCGACGACGAGCATGATCAGGTGCTAGCCAAATCCGTGCTCGAGGAAGCGGTCCGTTCGCATCCGTTCCGTCAGCCGGTCATCGGTCATCGCGACCTTTTCGTACGCATCACGCCGGACGATCTGCGTGCTTATCATTCTAGCCGATACGTCCCGACGAACGTCGTGCTCGCCTTGGGCGGCAGCATGCCTCCGGAAGAAGTCTTCGCCTCGGCGGAGCGCTGGTTCGGTCGTTTCGCCCGCCGGCCGTTGCTCGACATCGCCGGACATCAGGAGCCGCCGCAGGGCGGCGTCCGTCGGGCGGACCTCATTCGCGAGGTCAGTACCTCCAAGGGCGTCGCCTGCTGGCGTATCCCGGGCTACTTCGACGAAGGCCGACTCGCAACCGACCTGTTCCTCGGCGTGCTGGGTGCCGGTAACAGTTCGTTACTTTGGAGCGAACTCCGCGAGAAGCGTAAGCTCGTCCACGGTATCGATGCCTCTGGCTTCGGCATCCGTGACCTTGGTCTCGCTTGGTGCAGTTGGACGGGCGAAGCCGGTACTTCCGCCCCCGTGGTGGAGCAGGCGATCGCCGAGGTCGTCGACGGTCTCCTGCAGAAAGGCGTCACTCCTGCCCAGTTTGAGAAGGTCCGCCGCCAATCGGTCGTGGCCATGGTGAATGGCCAGAAGAACATCCACGGGCTGACCAGCCGCGTCGCCCATGCAGCGACGATCGGACATGATATCGCCTGGCCGCAGCGCGGCGTGGAGCATCTCGCCAAGCTGGGCGCCGAAGACCTCACGCGTGAAGCGCGCAAGCACCTCCGCTCCGACAACGTCACTTTCGGGACCATGCGCGGCGGCAAGGCCGACGCTGCCGCTACCAGCTCCACGGCGACGGCCACGCCGGATCGTTTTGAGACCTTCACCTTAGATAACGGTGTACGCGTCGTCCTGCAGCATGATGCGACTATCCCGAAGGCCGGCGTCGGCGTGTTCCTCGCCGGCGGCCTCGCTTATGAGGAGGCCGACAAGCGGGGTACGACCGGTCTCTTGGGCACCATGTTCGCCCGAGATAATGTCCACCGGACCAAGGAAGAGGTGGCGCAGCTCGTCGACAGCATCGGCGCGACCTTCGCCGATCATGGTTCGCAGGTTTCCTGCGGTCTCTGGGGCGAGGCCCTTAGCTCGGATTTCGAAAAGATTTCCGAACTCATCGCCGACGGTATCCTGGGCCCGAAGATCCTGCCTGAGACCTTCGCCTTGGAGCGTGCGGCCATCATCACCGCTTGCCGCGAGGCCGAGGACGACATCGTCGAGAAGGCTCGCCTCCGTCTGCAGCGTCAGTATTTCGGAGAGCATCCGCTCGCCATCGACGCCTGCGGCACGCCGGAGACCTTAGCGAAGATTCAGCCTGCCGACCTCGCCGCCCTTCATCAGTCACTCGTCGTGGCCGACAATATCGTCGTCGGTGTCAGCGGCGCTTTTGATCGACCAGCGGTCATGGAGTTCGTGAACCGCCGTTTCGGATCCCTGCCGAAGTTATCTTTAAGTCGCCGCGGATTGCCTAAGCACGTCCCGGCTTCGGCTGGCAAGGTTCAGGATCGTGCCCAAGGCGAGCAGGCTGTCGTCGCCATCGCTTTTCCGCACTGCGGGTTCGCGCCCGACGAGGTCGTCGCGGCCAACGTGACCGAGGAACTGCTCAGCGGCATGGCCAGCGGACTGTTCCGCCGGGTACGCGAAGAGAAGGGCATGGCCTATTTTGTCGGCGCCACCCGCGTCGAAGTCGTCGATCAGGGTATGTTCTACCTCTATGCCGGCACCGCGCCCGCCTCGGCCCAGGAAGTCGTGAAGGAGATGCGCCTCGAGCTTGACCGCCTCCGTAAAGGGAAGTTCGCCCCGAACGAGATCGAGGACGCCAAGCGCCGGATGCGCGTTTCTCGTCGTCAGGGTCGCCAATCCGCCGGAGCTCGCATGCAAGGCGCACTCGTCCGCGAGGTCGCCGGTCTCGGCGCTAACTTCGATGCCGAATGGGAACGCCGGATGAGCCTGACCGACGACGCCGCCGTGCAGGCATTCGCCCAGCGTTATCTCGACGCCCAGTTCGAGCAGGAGCTGATCGTCCTGCCGAAGGAGTGATCAGGCTTCCTCGAAGTGTCGCTTCGCGAACCAGGCGGCAAGGACTCCTGGGACGGCGAGGCTAAGCGCGAACAGGAAGTAATGGGCGTAGCCCAAGCGGTCGGAAAGCGAGCCCGCCCAGAGGCCTGGGAGATAGTTAGCCAGCAGCGCGAAAGTCGAAAGCGCGGCGTAGCGGACCGCTGCCCCTGGCCCGGAAGCCAGCTTCATCATCGCGAGTAGCAGGGCGCACAGCCCTGCACCATAAGCTAGGTATTCGATGAAGAAGACCGTCCCGATGACCCCGAGGTCATGGGAGCCGTTGGCAGCGAGCCAAGCGATGGCCGCTAAAGGGGCGTGCATCGCGATACCGAGTGGGATGAGTGAACGGCCAAGGCCGAGTCGAGCGACGACCTGCGAGCCGATGATGCCTCCGAGGGCCAGTCCGAGGACCGCGGTCACGATGCGCATCTGCGCATAGGTCTGGTTATCTAAGGCGAGGCCGCCGGAGGTCGTCGAGGTGGCGAAGAGCGGGAGGATACGCGCCATATGGATCTCGCTGGCGCGGTAGAATAGGATGAGGCCGAGGACGGCGAACAGCCGAGGGTCGATCAAGAGGGTGAGAAGACCTTGTTTCATCTCACGGAAACGTTCGGAGACCGAACGAGTGTCCGTGCTCTCAGTGGTTTCGTTTCTGAGTCCGAGGGCGTTGGCCACGGTAGCGAAAGTCGCGAGCAAGGCTGCCGCGATGAGCGCCCATGACCAAGCGTCAGCGGACTGCGCGCCGTAGGACATCGTCCAGCCGGCCAGCCAGATTAGGCCGGGGCCCGCGAGGACCATGCCGAGTTTAGAAGCGAAGTTCAGCAACCCTGAGTGGGTCGCGCGGGTGCGGTCATCGAGCGCCGAGATGAAATATCCATCCAGGGCAAAGTCGTGAGCGGCCGCGATGAACGACAGAAGTACTAGGCATCCGATAATGGTCGGGGAGGAGGGGTGCTCGGCGGCCACCAGCAGCGCCAGTCCGCCGAGCAGGATCGAGATGGCGAGTTCCGCGAAGAGGATGAAGCCCCGGGGGCGGAAGGCGGCGACCAGCGGTGCCAGGAGGATCTTGAAGCCGAAGATGAGTCCAAGATAGGCGACAGCCTTGGTGATGTCCTTGTCCGCATAGCCGGTGTTTTTCAGGGCGATCGGCAGGGCCTCATCGCGGACCGCGGCGGGAATGGACTGAAAGAGGTAGGCAGCGGTGACCCAGAGCCAGGCGCGACGGGGGAGTGCCGCGGCTTCGTTCATCGCTTAGGCGCCTTCGCCGAGCTGAGCGCGGCCGAAGTGATCGACGGAGCGAAGCAGGCCATCGACAAACTTGGCGACGGTGATGTTCAGGCCAAGCAGTTCGGAGTCCGTCAGGCTGAGCATCTCGCCGGGCTTGAAGGTGCGGGTGGTATCCGTCAGGCGGGCGACCATCTTGGGCTTATTCTCCTCGCTGAGGACATGGCGGGTGACGCCGGGAGGAAGTTCGGGGGCGGCTTCCGGAGCTTTCTCCGGTTCGGCGGGGGCTTCGAAATCTTGCATCGCCTTGAACTCGAGGGTCAGGGAGCCATCCGGGGTGATGTCGTCGTTGGTGACGAGTCCGCCGCGCACGAGCACGCGGAGGGCGGCCGCGAGGCTGAAGATTCCGTCTTCGAGGTCACAGACGATGCCGAAGTTATCTTCGAGCGCCGTGAAACGGTCCTGAAGGGACATCTTCTGGAAGTCCTGCTGCTTCTCCATGATGATCTTCTCGATGAGCGGGTCGCGGCGCTGGTTCTTGCCCTGTTCACGGATGAAGAGGCAGAGCAGGTGGCACTGTACCATGCATTCGGAGGAAAGCGTCAGGAGGTCATTGACCGTCGTGCGCATCATCAGGCCGCGGGCGTAGGCGAGCATCTGTTCCGGAGGCAGGTGAGCCTGCGGGACCGGCATCACGCGGGAGACCGAGGAGAAGTGTTCGTAGGCCTTCGGGTCGGCCGTGTGCAGCCCGGCGATACTGAACGCGAGCATATCATGCTGGCGTTGGAGGGCCGTGAAGAACGTGCGGCTGATGTTCTGGAGCGAGAGGACGTTCTCGCCGTTGCCGGGCGGGGGCTGGGACATGGGAATTAGCTGGTCGGATTGGAACCCTTGTCCTTGGCGTGGCGAGCCCTTTTGCGAGACAGGAAGCCGTCGGTGCGGGGTTGAGGCGTGGAAGCGAACCAGGCGATGGCCAAGGGGGCGATTTCGGAGAGCGAGAGCAAGGGCTGACCGACCAGTCCGGGGAAGCGGTAGCAATGCTCGACACGTGGTTGGATGTCCGGGTCGAGCTTGCCGCCCGGGATGAGCAGGGCCAGGTGACGACCGGGCACGCGGACGGGTACAGCGAGGTCGATCTTGCGGCCGATTTCGGGCGAGAGGGCCACGACGCAGCAACGGTCTTCGACGAGCTTAAGCAGGCCGCCGAGGGCGGCGGCGCGCATGAGGCGAAGCTGTTCCATCGCGCCGCGGGACTGGTGCCAGGCTTCCGGGTGGAAGGAGAGTTTCTCGGTGCCGCCCGAGAGGAGGAGGCGCTTCAGGCCGAAGGCGGCCATTGCGCGGGCGATGGCGGCGAGGTCAGCCGGGTCGGTCACGCCATCGGCGATGACGATGCTTTCGCGGGACTCGCGCCATTCGGCGAAGTCGGAGATGCGGGCCAGTCCGAAGTCAGGGCGCATCGTGAGCGCACAGACGTCGTCGCAGGGGCCTTCGGCCGTCTGGGCGAGCTCCATCGGTCCGACGATGCGGGTCTTGACGCCGAGTTCGGCGAAGGCGGCGTCGTATTCAGCGAGGTTCGGCGCGAACGCGGCGGTGGCAACGACCTCGCGCAACGCTTTAGGATGGTGCTTGAGGCAGGCGAGCAGCGCGGCGATGCCCCGGATGACCAGGCGGTTAGGATGGGGGTCGTTGGTATTCACAGAATGCGTCCTTCATCGAAGTCGATCATGTCCGCGAAGGAGATCACATCGGTACGGTGTTCGGCGCCCATCTTGCTTTTGGCGCTGTCGAGGGCTTCGCGGCCCATCGGGCTCATGCCTTTCTGGACCAGTTCACGGTTCCAGACGGCGACGCGAAGGTCGGCGGGAAAGAGGGATTTGAGGCGAGCGTCGAGTTCAGCCTCGGTGTGCGTCTCGCGGACACAGGCAACCACTTGTTCGGGGTCGACGCCGAGGTGCATGCAGAGGAAGCGGTCGAAGCCTTTGCAGAAATTGCGCTGATAGGACTTCGGGAGTTCGCCCTTCAGGTGCTTACGGGCCTTGGCGAGGAAGCGTGGGAGGTGCAGGAGGCCGGTGCCGGCGTGCGGGATGTAGGATGACGGTAAGTCGTAGCAGATTTCGCCGGTGGCTTCGGAGAAACCGTCTGGGCGAGGCGAGGAGGGCGTGGTCATTTCGACGAGGAAGGGTTGGGCAGGAGCTTAGCGATCTCGGCGGCGACGGCGGCAAGGTTAGCGGACTGTGCCTGTGCGAACTCCGTCGGCGACCGTTCTTTGAGTGCGCGGGACTGTGCGACCGTCTTGGAGGACAGAAGGGTGCCATCGGACTTCTCGAGCCGGAAGGTAACCTGTAAGGTGGCCGTATCCGTATTCGCCGCTGTTCCGGGGATAGCGAAGATTGAGCGACCCGGTCCGGCGGGAGTGAAGATCTCCATCTTGTCGACGGTCAGAAGCAGGACGAGGTGGTCCTCCGCCGGTGATTGCGTCGACGAAGGCAGGCCGGTCAGTGAGGTGAGGTGGCGGGCCACCGCTTCGGAGACGGCACGATCAAGCGGAGCAATCCAGCGATGGGCGTCTTCGATGCGAACCCAACCCGTGTCGTCGATCATTACCACGTTGGGGCGGCGGAGGGCCGCCGGGATGACGGAGCGGGGGACGAAGAGGGTCGGGGTGGAGCGCATGGCCAAGCCGGCCGGAGAGGCAAGCAGGTGGAAGGTGACCGCCTCGCTCTTCTTGTCGAAGATGATGCAGCCGCTCAGGAGGGCGGTGAATCCGAGCAGTAGGGCGCGGGTGTTCATTTGGCGGCTGGTTCCTCCTTGGGCTTGGCATCCTTGGAGGGCGACTTGCTGCGGCCCTGGATGATCGTCTCCGGGTTGCGTTCGATGAAGTCGGCGAGCG
>CAINSX010000376.1 GCA_903853185.1 uncultured Opitutia bacterium | reverse complement strand
CATCCGCCGATGGACGCGAAAACCGACGCATGTACCGCGGCGGCCCCTACGGCGCCGACAACGACTACGCGAAGAACCGCCAGAAAGACAACGGCCCCTTCCCCGAACACGGACCCGACGAAGGCCTGCTCATGGGCGCCCGTAATGTCGACCCCGTCAATGGTGGCGGCGACTGGATCTGCACGAAGCCCGGGCACTGGATCTTTGAAGGAACTGGCATGAAGCAAGGCGACGCCATCCCGGGCCTGATTGGCTGGGAATACCATGGTCAGCCAGCGACGGAGATCCCTGGCCTCGAAGTCGTCGGTGGAGGCACCGCTTGGCAAGGCGGCACGCGTCCGCAGCAGTGGACCGCGACGATCTATCCGGGTCCGAAAGGTAATTTCGTCTTCAACGCCTCGTCCATCTTCTGGGCCCAGGGCCTGTCCACTCCGCCCGGCCACATCCTGCCCTGGTCTCATTGGTCCCGTCCACATGGACCGGACGATCGCGTGCAGCGCATCACCCGCAATCTCTTCGAACGAGTGTTGAACCGCGCGAAATGAGGCTGATCAAGGAACAGCAATCTCCCGTCTCGGCGAACGAGCTGGTCGCGTGTGAGCACCTGAGCCAACGCGACTTCGGTTGCGTCTGGCATCACCACCCCGAGCACGAGATCTTCTTCCTGCTCCGCGGCGGCACCGAGCGCTGGATCGGCGACAAGATGGCGCCACTCAAGGCCGGCGAGATCCTACTCCTCGGCTCCGACCTCCCTCACGACTTCCGCAATGACCGCAAGGGCCGCCAAGCCGGCGTCGAATGGATCCTCGTCCAATTTCGTCCGAACCTGTTCGGCGAAGAGTGGACGCAACACTCGTCCGTCTCGGCCATCCGCCGCCTGCTCGAACGCGCGCGCCTCGGCCTCGAATTCAAAGGGGCGACCCGCAAGCAGGCCGCCGCGCTCCTCCATAAGATGCCGAAGGCCCACGGCCTCCGGCGCATGGCCCTGCTGATCGAGTTCCTCGAACTCGCCGCCAGCTCCGACGAACTCAAGGAGATCGCCACGCCAGGCTTCCATGCGACCATCGACGAGCATTCCTCCGACCGCATCGGCAACGTCGTCGCCCATATCAAGGCCAACCTCGGCAAGCCGCTCTACGTGCCCGAGCTCGCCGCGCTCGCCGGACTGAGCGAAAGCGCCTTCAGCCGCCTGTTCAAGAAGTGCACCGGCCGTTCCGTCCCCCAGTATCTCAATGAACTGCGCATCGCCCGCGCCGCTCGTCTACTCGCCGAGACTGACGAGTCCGTGAAGCAGATCGCCCATCAATGCGGCTATCCCACCGCGGCCTATTTCCACCGTCAGTTCCAGCGTCACCAAGATCTCCCGCCGCTCGCCTACCGGGAAGCCATCCGCCGTCATGCGTAAGCACGCCGCGCTCGCCTGGCTGGCGATCTCCCTTTCCGCCGCACCGGCGCCAGAGACCATCCCGGCTTCCTCGGTGCGCCCGGTCGTCGTCACCTCGACCGCCAAGGTCACTCCACCCGTTGCGCAACTTCCCGCTGGCTATGCCCTGAGCGTCGCGGCGGCCGCGCCCTTGGTCACGCACCCCATCGCGGGCTGTTTCGACGATCGCGGTCGACTCTTCGTCGGCGATGCCGTGGGCGTGAACTGGAAGAAGGATCAACTCGACGCGAATCCCCCCAACCGCGTGCTGATGCTCGAAGACACCGATGGAGATGGCATCTTCGATAAGAGCACGGTCTTCGCGGACAAGATGACCTTCCCTGCCGGCGCCCAGTGGCTCAATGGCAGCCTGTATGTCGCCTCCCCTCCTGGCATCTGGAAACTGACCGACACCAACGACGACGGCGTGGCGGACAAGCGCGAGATGATCGTCAGCGGCTTCGACTACACCGGTAATGCCGCCGACGTCCATGGCCCCTTCCTTCACCCGAACGGCCGTCTCTATTGGTGCCATGGCCGTAAGGGCTACAAGGCCGCCGGTAAAGACGGCAAAGTAGTCTTCGAAGGTAAGAGCTCGGGCATTTGGAGCGTGAAGCCCGACGGCACCGACGTCCAATGGCACGCCCTGCTCGCCGGCGATAATCCGGTCGAAGTCGATTTCACGCCACAAGGTGAGATCGTCGGTGTGCAGAACCTTTACTACGGCCAGCCGCGTGGCGACACGCTCGTGCACTGGCTCTATGGCGGCGTCTACGAACGCGTCGATATCCCGCAAGTCATCGCCGGACTGCCGCGCACCCTGCCGACGATGCCCGTGATGCATAACTTCGGCCACGTGGCCGTGAGCGGTACCTGCTTCTGGAAATCCTTCCCGGAAAACCGGGGTGCCGACGCCCCGCTGCAGCTCCTCGTCACCCACTTCAACACCCAGCGCGTCGTCCGCATGGAACTCCCCCGACTTGGCTCGACCTACCGGGCCGT
>CAINSX010000375.1 GCA_903853185.1 uncultured Opitutia bacterium | reverse complement strand
GTGGGGCGAAGATTCGTAGCGCCTCCGACCGGACGGGCTGGCTGGCCCGTCTCTGGGATACGCCGGCCACCTGCGGCGGTTGCGGTATGACGCTCCGCCGTAAGGAGGGGTTCTTCCTCGGCGCGATCGTCTGGAACTACGGGCTCACCGTCTTCGGCGTGCTACCTTTGGTGCTGCTCGCGCAACGTCTGGACTGGATCGGCTCCGACGGGGCCATCCGGCTCGCGATTGCCGCAATCTTCCTCGTGCCGCCGCTCGTCCATGGTTTCGCCTGGCGCCTTTGGATCGGCACCTATTACGCGTTCCTGTCCGACCAACTGCCGTCGGGCGGCCGTCGTCTCGACGACTGATCAGGTGCGGCGGGCGGACATCCGGCGCACCAATTCGACGAGGAAGGCAGTGTCGCCCTTGGTCGCTCGGAGGTGGCCGACTGTCTCGATCGTCAGCGCCTCAATGCGCTGTTTCGTCACCTCTACTCCGTGCAGGCCGGCGAAGGTGAACTTACCATTCTGCGCGTCGGCCCCGACGGGCTTGCCAAGCTGGGCGGCATCGGCGGTGAGGTCGAGGAGGTCGTCGACGAGCTGGAAGGCGATACCCGAAGCGCGGCCGGCCCGGCGGAAATGTTCGACGTCGGCCGCGGAGGCTCCGCCGATCATCGCGCCCATCGCGAAGGAGGCGCTGAGCATCGCGGCCGTCTTGCCGAGCAAGATGAATTCGAGGCGGTCGTCAGTCGCGCCGGTGGCGAGCCCGCCCATATCTTCGGTCTGTCCGCCGACGAGGAGCGTAGAGCCAGCCGTGATGGCGAGTTCGCGCACGAGGGCGGTGGCGAGGGTGGGATTGGAAGCGTAGCCGGTGGCGAGGAGTTCGAAGGCCAAGGGCTGCAGCGCGTCGCCGGCGAGCAGGGCGGTGGCCTCGTCGAAGGATTTGTGACAGGAGGGGCGACCGCGGCGAAGGTCGGAGTCATCCATGCACGGTAGGTCGTCATGGATCAGCGAATAGGTGTGGATGCACTCCAGCGCCGTGGCGGCATGGGAGGCGTCGGCCTGCGGCGCGAAGGCCGCGGCGGAGGCGAGGCAGAGGACCGGTCGCAGGCGCTTGCCACCGGCTTCGAGCGAATAGCGCATCGCTTCGTGCAAGCGCGCAGGGCGGGCCGTGGCGACCGGCGTCAGGCTGCGCAGCGCAGATTCCGCCTGCTGGATGAATGCCTCGTGCCGTGACTGAAACAGCGAGGCGTCCATCGGTTATTCGGCGTCCGAGCCGAGCTTGAAGAACGTCGCCGTGCGACCGACGGTACCGATCACTTCGCTTTCGGTGAGCTGGGCCAGTTCCTGGGCCTGCTTGTCCATCTCTTCGCGTTCGGCGGTGAAGCGGACTTTGACGAGGTCGGCGTTGCGGAAGGCTTCGGCGAGGAGGTTGGCGATGCCGGCGTTCACGCCGGCCTTACCGACGAACACCTTCGGGTCTAGGGTCTGGGCGAGACTGCGCAGCTTGCCGCGTTCGGCGCCAGTGAGGCGGGGTTGGTCTTCAGAGCCTGATTCCATGCCCGCTATGACGCTCTGGCAGGGCAGGGGAGTCAACGGACTAATCGCCCACGCCTTGCCGTCCGTGCGTAGCGGGGTATCATGGTCAGACCGATGAGCCCGTCTCCCCATTCGCCCGCGCTTGTCGTCCTTCCCGATGTCGAGGTCGAAGCAGAAGTCCGTCCCTTGGATCCCGTGGTCGTGCACGTCCGCTGCGCTCCGCATTACTCGCATTCGCTCCGGATCTGGCAGAGCACGTTCCTGCTGGACCGTGATTCCGCCCACACCAGTTCGATGATCGATTTCGAGAATATCTCCCTCTATCCGCACTGGATGTCGGTGCCCTTTGGGCGCCCCCATCAGTTCACCCTGTACTTCGAGCCGCTGCCGAAGTCGGTCCAGCTCTTCGACCTGTCCGAGATCATCCCGGAACCCGGAGGCTGGCACTTTCCGGCGATCCGGAGGAACCAGGAAGACGTCTACTGGTTGAATCTGCCTAACTGACGGAAAACAGGCCTATATTTCCATCTAAGATGGGTTGGGGAGGGGCAGTTCCTTCTTGCTTACCCCCTAGCGGTTCGTCATTTCCATGGGTCAACTTCGTTAGGGAGAGGGGCGGAGCCCTTCTCACGCTGGTCGGTAGGCGAAAGCCTATTCCAGACGGAGAGCCCGGCTAAACGGCGGGGCTTTCGGGAATCTCTCCCAGGTCGGCCATCATCAACCCAAAACTAACCACCACCATGTCCGTCAATAAGTCTGAAGTCATCAAGAAGCACCAGCAGGATGCCAAGGATACCGGCTCCCCTGAAGTCCAGGTCGCCCTCATCTCCGCCCGCGTCACCCACCTGACCGAGCACCTGCGCACCCACCGCAAGGATTTCCACTCCCGTCGCGGCCTGATCATGCTGACGAATCGTCGTCGCAAGCTCCTCGCGTACCTGAAGTCGTCTGACCTGGATCGCTACAACGCGCTCCTGGCCAAGCTCAACCTTCGCAAGTGAACGGCGCCTCCGGGCGCTTCTGTTCACCGAGCGTCCCAGCCTAGGCTGGGACGTCCGCTTTTCACCCACCAACAACAAAAACCCGTCGGG
>CAINSX010000374.1 GCA_903853185.1 uncultured Opitutia bacterium | reverse complement strand
GTGATCGAGATCACGTTGGTCGGGATGTACGCGGACACATCGCCGGCCTGCGTCTCGATGATCGGCAGAGCGGTGAGCGAACCCTTGCCAGCGAGACGAGCGGAGCGCTCGAGGAGGCGGGAGTGAAGGTAGAACACGTCGCCCGGGTAGGCTTCGCGGCCGGACGGGCGCTTCAGGATGAGCGAGATCTGGCGGTAGGCGGCGGCATGCTTGGAAAGGTCATCGTAAACGATGAGCGCGTCGTGGCCGTTTTCCATGAACCACTCGCCGATGGCGGTGCCGGAGAAAGGAGCGAAGACCTGATTGGCGGCGTTGTCGGCGGCCGAGGCGGCGACGACGACGGTGAATTCCATGGCGCCGGCCTTCTCGAGGGTGCCGATCGTACGGGCGATGGAGGAGTTCTTCGTGCCGATGGCGACGTAGATCGAGTACACCGGGCGGAAGTTGGCTTCGCCAGAGGCGAGACCGACGCGGTTGGCGTTGGCCTGGTTGATGATCGTGTCGATCGCGATGGTGGTCTTGCCCGTGGCGCGGTCACCGATGATGAGTTCGCGCTGGCCACGACCGATCGGGATCATGGCGTCGATGGCCATGATGCCGGTCTGCATCGGCTGGTCGACGGACTTGCGAGGGATGATGCCCGGGGCGATCTTCTCGACCGGGTAGCGTTCGCTGGAGACGATGGGGCCCTTGCCGTCGAGCGGATTGCCGAGGGCGTCGACGACGCGTCCGAGGAGGCCTTTGCCGACGGGGATGGAGAGGAGGCGACCGGTGGTCTTGGCTTCCATGCCTTCCTTGAGGCTAGAGATGTCGCCCATGATCACGCAGCCGACGGTGTCTTCGGCGAGATTGAGCGCGACGCCCTGAAGGCCTCCGGGCAGCTCGATCATCTCGTTCATCATGACGCCCGAGAGGCCGTCGATGGAGGCGACACCGTCCGCAAGGGTGACGATGGTGCCGACGTTGGATTTGCCGGCGCGGGTATCAAGGCCGGCGATGGCTTTCTGGATCTGGTCGATCGCGTTGCTCATTGTGTTTAGTAAATCGGGTTAAGGTTGGGGGAGGAGTTCAGGAAAGGGACTTGGCGAGGTTGGCCAGGCGGAGCGAGGCCGTGAGGTCGGTGACATCGTCGCCGACGCGCACGCGGAAGCCGGCGAGGAGCGCGTCGTTGCGACGGGCGACCGGGCGGACGGCGCGGCCGAGCACTTTAGAGAAGTGCGCGGCGATCGCATCGGCGTCGGAAGGGGAAAGAGGACCGGCGTGCTCGATGCGGGCTTCGCCCCGGGCGAGCTCGCGACGGATGTTCGCGAGGTAGGCGCGGAGGAGCGGGCGGAGCTGGTGGGCCGCGCGGGACTTCGTGAGCGCGGCGAGCACGGCTCCGACCAGGTCGGCGGAGACCACGCCGCCCTCAAGGGACATGGCGAGGAGGCGCTTGGCTTCGGCTCGGACGGAGGCGGCGGACATCGGAAGAGAAAGGGCTTAGCGGGCGAGCTGCTTGACGGCAGCCTCGTTGAGGCGGCCGCGCTGGGCGTCGTCGAGATTCTGTTCGAGCACCTTGGCGGCGGTCTCGACCACGAGGCGGGAAACTTCGCCGCGGACTTCGTTCATCATCTTCACGCGATCGGCTTCGATGGCGGCCTTGGCCTTGGCGATGACTTCGGTCTGGGCGGCCTGGGCTTCGGCGCGGGAGGCCTCGATGGCGGCCTTGGCGGAGTTACGGGCGTCGGCGAGGATCTTGGCGGCTTCGTCGGAGGCGGCGACGAGCTTGGCTTCGGCGGTCTTCTGCGCGGAGGCGAGCTGGGCTTCGGCGGCGGAGCGGTCCTTCTGGAGCTGCTCGGCCTGGCGGATGCGTTCCTCGAGCTGGCCGAGGGCCGGCTTGATGGCGAACTTGTAGAGGACGAAGGCGAGGATCGCGAAGTTGATGACCTGGACGATCAGGTGCGGGCCATCGACGCCGAAGGAGCCGAAGAGCTTGATGATATCGCCGAGGGGGCCGTGGGATTCGGCAGGGGCGGCGCCGTGGGCAGCGGCCTTGACGGCTTCGTGCGCGGGTTCGGCGGCGAGGAGGGCGGAGAGGAAGGTCATGGTGAGGACTTTGAAATAGATGTGGTTTTCAGCGCTGGGAAAGAGAAGTGGCGGGCCCCTTGCGGGGCCTCGCCACGTGACCGGTTACTTCGCGAGGAAGATCGCGTAGAACGCGACGGCTTCAGCGAGAGCCATGCCCAGGATGGACTGGACGAGGATCTTACCGGAAGCATCCGGATTGCGACCCACGGATTCGACGGCCTTGGCGCCAACGAGACCCACGCCGATAGCGGCAGCGAGACAGCCGGCAGCGGCAGGGAGGGAACCAGTGATTTCAGCGATGATCATGTTGTTTTGTTTTTGGTTTTTTCTTGGCTCGCCGCCGGGGGATTCCCGGCATGTCACGCGCCTCGAAAGCGAAAGGTCAGTGGGCGTGCTCCTCGTCGTGGCCACCTTCGTGGTTGCAGATGAGGCCGATGTACACGGCGGAGAGGAGCGTGAAGACGAAGGCCTGGATGAGACCCACGAGGACTTCGAGGAGACCAGCGACGGCTGGGACGACGTACGGGGCGATGCCACCGAGCGCGTGAATCAGGTTCTCGCCGCCGAAGACGTTACCATAGAGACGGAACGAAAGGGAGATGAGTCGGAAGGCGATGGAGACGACTTCGATGCCACCGACGCCGAGGAAGATGAAGCTGAGCATGATCCACATCGGGAAGCTGAGCTCCTTCTTGTCGGCCTTGTTGCCGAAGAGGTCGAAGATCAGCACCTTGAAGCCGGCGTAGCGCAGCACGAAATAGGTCCAGGCGACGAACGAGATGATCGACAGCGCGAGGGTGGTGTTGAGGTCGGAAGTCGCTGGGCGGATTGCGTCGAGCCAGTGGCCCTCCGCGTTGTGAAACTTGATCGTGCCGACTCCAGGGAGCAGGCCACTCCAGTTCATCAGAAGGATGAAGATGAAGAAACCGCAGAGGGTCGGGAATACCTTGCCGATCATGCTCTTGCCGACGATTGGCTCGAGTGCGTCACGCAGGCCGGAAGCCATGTTCTCGACGAGGGCCTGGCCCTTGCTCGGGATGATCTTCGGAGTGCCGACGAGGACTCGGATGGCGATGATGATGACGGCCGCGAGGATCCAGGTGGTCAGGATCGAGTTGGAGACCGAGATGCCGCCGACCTGGAAGAGGTCGGTTGCCTTCGGATTGACGCCTTCTTCGTTCGCGAGAGCGAAGGCCGGGGCAAAGAGACTGAGGAGGAAAAGAGGGCGCATTTAGACGCGGGAAAGGATTGGTGAATGATTCCCCGCAGGATGGTCAACCCTGCGAGCACCCCCATGCCCAGAGTAAGGGTCGATGTGCCCCCCTATTAGTCGTCCTAATCCCCTGCCCTCGTTTACGGAGAGAGGCG
>CAINSX010000373.1 GCA_903853185.1 uncultured Opitutia bacterium | reverse complement strand
CTGCTTCTCGAAGAGGCGCTGGATCTGCTCGATGCAGCCTTCGTGCGTGCCCTTGGCCTTCATGATCTTGAAGAGCAGCGAGACGTAGAGGGGGACGACCGGGATGGCGGAGCTGGCCTGCGTGACGACGGCCTTGTTGACGGAGACGAAGGCGCGGCCGCGATGAAGTTTCATAAGGCTGTCGATCTTGCGCCCGGCACGTTCGAGGTCTTCCTTCGCCTTGCCGATGGTGCCGTCCTTGTAGATCGGCCAGGTCACTTGCGGTCCGATGTAGGAGTAGGCGACCGTCTGGCAGCCTTCCTTGAGGACACCTGCGCCGTCGAGGGCGTTCATCCAGAGTTCCCAGTCTTCGCCGCCCATGACCTTGACCGTCTGCGCGATGTCATCAGCCGAAGCGGTGTCGAGGGTGACCTCGTTCACAACCTTCTTGTCAGTGTCGAGGTTCTTGGCGTGGAAGGGGGCGCCGGTCGGCTTCAGGACGGACTTGTAGGTCACGCCGTCCGGAGCGGTGCGGCGAGGGGAGGCGAGGGAGTAGACGACGAGGTCGATTTTACCGCCTGGCATCTTGGCTTTAATTGCTTCGATGACCTGGGCCTTCATTTCGGCCGAGAAGGCGTCGCCGTTGATCGAGATGGCCTTGAGGCCGGCCTTCTTCGCTTCGGCGTGGAAGCCGGTGGTGTTATACCAGCCAGGCGAACCGGGCTTGTCGCCTTCGCCGTTGCGTTCGAAGAAAACGCCGAGCGTGGCGGCGCCGGAACCGAAGGCGGCCGAGATGCGGGAAGAGAGGCCGTAGCCCGTGGAAGCGCCGATCACCAGGACCGACTTAGGGCCACCCTGGATGGGCTTGCGGGACTTCACGTAAGCGATCTGCTCGCGGACCGCCGCGGCGCAGCCTTCGGGGTGGGAGGTGATGCAGATGAACCCGCGGACGCGAGGCTTCAGGACTTGCTGGGACATAAGGACACCTTTGGAGGGGGAGGGGATGAGTTCAATCTGGAATTGGGAGTTAAAGATAGGTGTTGGCGGTTAGCGGATGGCGGTAGGCCCTGCCTTTTGCCTCGCTTGTCCCTCCCTGTTGCCGACTCTCCCGCCCATGTTTAGTACGAGACTCTCTTTCGCCGACACGACCAATGCCTTGAGCAAGGTGAAAGCGAAGCGCCTTGCGTCCGGGCAGCCGGTGCTCGACCTCGCCGATTCGAATCCGGCTAACGCGGGCTTCGCCTGGTCCGCGACCGACCTCGGCCCGCTGCTCCGCCGCGACGGTATCCAGCGTCAGGATCCGAACCCGCTCGGCTTGGCTTCGGCCCGCACGGCAATCTCGGATTACTACTCTTCGCGAGGCGCCCGCGTGCCGGTCGACCAGCTCTTTCTCACCGCCAGTACGAGCGAGGCCTACTCCTGGATCTTCAAGTTGCTCTGCAATCCCGGCGACGAAGTGCTCGTGCCTGCGCCGTCGTATCCTTTACTCGAAGTCATCGCCGCGCTCGAAGGTGTGACGCTCCGCCCTTATCAGCTCGTCCAGCTCGCTGGCGAATGGGTCATCGACGCGGCCACGCTGAGCGTCAACCGCCAGACCCGCGCCGTCCTCTGCATCAATCCGTCCAACCCGACCGGCGCGTTCGTCGGCCGTCGTGATCGTGACGTGCTGCGCGGCTTCGCATTGAAGCACGGCCTCGCGATCGTCTGCGACGAAGTCTTCCTCGATTATCCCGCCGAAGGCGTCGCCTCGCCCGGCACCTGGGCCGGCGAAGCCAACGTGATGACGTTCGTCCTCAGCGGCCTTTCCAAGGTCGCGCTCGCGCCGCAGTTGAAGCTCGGCTGGATCGTCGTCGCCGGCCCGGCCTCTTCGACGCTCGAAGCCTGCCGCCGTCTCGAGCACATCGCCGACGCCTTCCTGTCCGTGAATACTCCGGCCCAGCTCGCCTTGCCGGACCTCCTGCGTCGTGCCGAGCCGCTCCGCGCCCTCGTCCGTACCCGCGTCGCCCAAGGGGAGGTCGCCCTCCGCGCCTGGGCTGCTTCGACGGCTTCTGGTTGCACGGTCTTGCCTCGTCCCGCCGGTTGGACGGCTATCCTGACTTTACCCCCCGGCGTCCACGAGGACCGCTTCCTGATGAATGCCCTGAGCGAAGGCGTCTGGGCCCACCCCGGTTATTTCTATGGTATGCCGGCCACCGTCCCGAGCGTGGTTTTGAGCCTTTTGACCCCGCCCGACACCCTTTCGGCGGGCCTTCAGGGTCTCGAGCGGGCTTTGAAGCGGACTTAAGGGGTAATTACCGCTTGCCAACGGCCTCGGCACTCCTTTGCTCCGACTTTCCAAAAGGAGCCCGAACACTATGTCCCGTATCTGCAGCGTCACCGGCAAGCG
>CAINSX010000372.1 GCA_903853185.1 uncultured Opitutia bacterium | reverse complement strand
CGCGCGATCGGCGGGCTCCTTCTGGCCAGCGAGGAAATCGATGACCTGAGCCTGGCGCGGGGCCTTCTTGCGGAGCTTCGCCAGCGTCTCGGCGTCGGGTGCTGCGATCAGCGTGAGCAGTCGACGGAGGACCGGGCGGACCCCTTTGCGCACCGCGGCGGGCAGGACGGTCTCGAGGACCGAGTTCAGGCCGCAGCCATAGTAGCCCGCCATCCATTCAGCCAGCTTACAGCAGTCCGGTGTCATCACCGGTTGCTCATGCTCGAGCGATATCACGCTGCGGAGTTTCGCGGAGGGCGGCGGCTCGGCCGGATATTTCCAGACCACGCCGATGCTCGTGCGGCCGCCAAGCGGAACGCGGACCAGCTGACCGACCTGCAGGACTTCCTTTAGGGCCGCCGGAACGGAGTACGAGTAGGCCCGGGCCCCGCCGTCGAACGGGACCACCTCGGCGACGCCGGGTTCGATTTCTCCGAAGAGATCGGGCACAGGGGGAGGCTCGCCGAAGCGAAGCGGGGATTCAAGCGAGGGTTACCGACCGACCGCTCATTTGCCTTCCGGCTTCTCGCCCTTGACCAACGGGCTGGCCGGAACCGCCACCTTCGCGGGCTCATCCGGGTGCTGAGGGTCGAACGGTGCGACAGTATCGGCCAGGAAAGGCGCCAGTTCCGGGACACCGGTCCGGATGCCCTCGACGGCGCATCGGGCCATCTCGTAGGCCCCGTAGGCGCTGAAGTGCGTGTCGTCGCGCAGCGGGGCCGTCTGCCCCGGGAAGGTGTTCGCTGGGTAATGCAGCAGCGCCAGCTTGCTCGGCTCGACGCCGAGGGCCTGGTAGAGCTGCTTCGAGGAAGCGTTGAGGTCGATGAGCGGGACCGAGAGCTCCTTGGACACGCGGCGGACCGCCTCAGGGAAATCGCCGAGCGACTCGAAGACCTTGCCCTGGTCGTCGAAGCGACGACGGGCCACGGCCGTGATCAGCACCGGCTTGGCATCCTTGGCGCGGACCGCGGCGACATATTCGCGGAGGCGGGTCGCGTAAGTCGTGAAGGCGCCGACGCCCTCCCCTTTCTCTTTCTGATCGTTATGGCCGAACTGGATCAGCACGAAGTCGCCGGCGCGAAGCTGGGCGAGGATCTTGTCGAAACGGCGCTCGCCCTTGAACGAACGCAGGGCCCGGCCGGATTCCGCGTGATTGGCGACGGACGCCTTCGGGCCGAAGAACAAGGGCAACGCCTGACCCCAGCCGACATAAGGCTCCGTCTTCTGGTCGCAGACCGTGGAGTCGCCCGCGAGGAAGACGCGGACCACCGAGGGGTCCGCCGGCTGGATGGAGAGGAGTCGAGCGCGGCCCGCGGCACCGAGGAATTCAAGCGAGAGCGCGTCGTCCCAGGAAGGCGTGCCGTCTTCGCGGCCTTTGAGCGCCACGCAACCGCCCGCATAGTCCGGTCGACGCACGTCGACGATGAACCGGCGGATCTCCGTGCGACCTTTCGGCACCGCGACATTCAAGGCCATCAGCCGGCGCGCCTCGGCCTTCAGCGTCGTGACCGAGTCGATGTCGGCCGCGCCGAACTCGACCGTCACCGCATAGATGCCTTCCGGACGCGGCTCGCGATAGGCCAGCGTCGGCCGGTTGGCCGAACCGACGAAGACGGGCAGGTCCGCCGCGAAGGCGGCGAACGTCAGGAGGCAAAGACCGAGTCGAAGCATGGGAAAATTCGCCCGCTCAGGCGTGGATATCCGTGGTCGGGACGCCGGAATGGGCCGCGATCCGGGCGCACATCAGGGCCCAGAAGCAACCGATGCAATTGGCCACGACCAGCTGGAGGTCCATCGGCATGCTGTAGAAGATCAGCGTCCCGGGGAACCAGACGAAGTAGTTCGTGAGCAGATTCGGAAGCACCAGGCGGCGATACCAGCCCGGGCCCATCGCCGCGCGGAGGCGGTCGGTGTCCCAGCCGCAATCCTTCCACAGGTGCGAGATGGCGTTGAACGGCGCGCCGATGAAGATGGTGAAGCCCGCCATATCGACGAACACCTTGAGGAGGACGGTCCGGAAACTGGGCTCATTGCCGAACCAGACACCCTGCAGGTGATAGAAGCACGTGATCAGCATGCCCATCGAACCCCACCAGACCATGCTATGAATGAGGTCGAGGGACGGGTGCTTCGGACGCAGGCTCGGGAACAGCATGCGGAAGCACCAAGGAATCAGGCCCGAGGTGATCGCCGTGCAAATCGCCGCAAAGGCGAGCGGATTGGCCTTATTGACGGCGCCGATGCGATTAAGGGCGATGGCGACGGCGGG
>CAINSX010000371.1 GCA_903853185.1 uncultured Opitutia bacterium | reverse complement strand
GTTGGCCGCACCGGTTAAGGTCGCCCCGACCGCCGCCGACGTCTCCTACGGTGCACACACGCACCAGATTCTCGACGTCTACGTGCCGACCAAAGGCACCGGGCCGTTCCCGGTGCTCATCTGGTACGGCGGCCTCTGGCAGCCGAGCAAAGGCGTGCCCGATACGAATCGCTTCCTGCCGCAAGGCGTCGCCTTGGTCGGCGTCGAGGTACGCACGATGACCGACGCGATGGCTGACAAGGAAAAGACCCCCGTGAGCTACGTCATGAACGACGCCGTCCGCGCCGTGCAGTTTATCCGCCTCAACGCCGCGCGCTGGAACCTTGATCCAAACCGTATCGTCGTAGGCGGCGGCTCCCAAGGCGCCCAACCCGCGCTTTACGTCGGCGTCAGCCTAGACCATGCCGATGCGAAATCCGCCGACCCCGTCGCCCGCACTTCCTCCCGCGTCTCGGGTGTCGCCGCTTACCGCAGCCAGCCGACCTTTGATCCGAAGCTAATGCAGGAATGGGTGCCCGGCGTGAAATGGGGCGCCCCTGCGTTCGGCGTACAGTTCGACGAGTCGCTGAAGCGACGCGATGAGTTCCTCCCAGAGATCCGCAAGTGGTCTTCCGAGAACCTCTTCCACGTCGGCTCCGCCCCGATCTACTTCGAGAATAACTGGGGCCTGACCCAGCCAGACAAAGTCACCGAGATGGATTACAAGGTCCACTCCCCCGCCTGGGGAGCCGGCTACCAGAAGCTGGCCCAAAAGGCCGGCGTGAGCTGTTATCTCAAATATCCCGATCACCCGACCGAAGGCTTCGCAGACATCTGGGATTTCATCGCCAAGACCCTCAAGAAGTAGGCCTTCGCCCCTTGGAGGGGCTTTTGCTTCGTTTTCCTCTGGTCGGGCTGGTGAGATTCGAACTCACGACCTCTTGCACCCCATGCAAGCGCGCTACCAGACTACGCTACAGCCCGAGAGAGGAAAGATTGGGTTAAGCCCCAGCCCGGCGGGGTTGTCAATCCGACAAACCCACCCCCGTGGTTTCTCGACATAAGCTAGGGCTAACCCTAGTAAATCCGTATGAGCCGCACCCCTCTGCTCCTGCTATCCCTACTTTGCGCCAGCCTCTTCGCCGAGTCTCGTCCGAACATCGTCTTCATCCTGGCCGACGACCTCGGCTACGGTGAAGTCGGCTACAACGGTCAGAAGATTATCCGCACCCCGAACGTCGATCGCCTCGCCCGCGAAGGCATGATCCTCACCCGACACTATTGCGGCAATGCGGTCTGCTCCCCTTCGCGCACGGTACTGATGACCGGACGCAACCCCGGCCACGCCACGACCCGCGACAACATCGACGTCGGCAACCAAGAACAGTTCCCCCTGCCCGCCGGCATCACGACGCTTCCCGCGACACTCAAGTCAGCCGGCTATGCGACCGGGGCCTTCGGTAAATGGGGCATGGGTAGTTTCGAATCGACGGGAAGTCCGCTCAAGCAGGGCTTCGACCACTTCCTCGGCATCACGAGCCAGTGGGTCGCGCACAGCCACTACCCGCCTTTCATCCAGGACGACGGAAAGAAGATCCCGCTCGATAACGGTCCGAACGGCACACCCGGCCATGCGAACTTCCCGGCCGACGCCGACCCGAAAGATCCGAAAGCCTTCGCCCCTTATATCGGTAAGGACTTCTCGAGCGACCGCACCATTGCCGGCGCCGAAGCCTTCATCGCCGAGAACAAAGGAAAGCCGTTCTTCCTCTACTACGCCTCGCCCCTGCCCCACGTCTCCCTCCAGGTGCCAGCCGAAGAGCTGAAGCAATACGAAGGCGTGATCACCGAAGCTGCCCCCTATGTCCCGACCAAGGGAGGCTACGCGCCCAACCGCACGCCACGGGCGACCTACGCTGCGATGATCTCGCGCCTCGACAAGGAAGTCGGTCGCATCCTCGCCGCGCTCGAGAAGGCCGGCATTGCCGATAACACGATCATCGTCTTCTCCGGCGACAACGGCGCCACGCACGACGCCGGTGGCGTCGACACGAAGTACTTTGATTCCGCCGGCGGTCTCAAGGGCCTCAAGGGCTCGCTCCATGAAGGCGGCGTGCGCGAACCCACCGTGGTCCGCTGGCCTGCCGGCATCAAGGCTGGCACGCGCTCGAACCGTATCTCGGGCTTCGAAGACTGGCTTCTCACCTTCGCTGAACTCGCCGGCGTTAAGCTCGAGCGTACCGCTGACATCGCCAGCGAAAGCCTCGTGACGGCACTCAAGGGAACGGACGCTCCGCGTACCGCTCCGCTCTACCGCGAATTCCCTGGCTACGGCTCGCAGCAGGCGATTTGGGACGGTAAGTGGAAGGCCATCCGCACCGACATGGCCAAGGCGGTCCAAGCCAAGGCGCCCGTCGTCACCCAGCTCTACGACCTCGACGCCGACCCGAACGAGACGACCGACCTCGCCGCGAAATTCCCTGACATTGTCAAAGAACTCGAAGCCAAAATGACCGCCGCGCGCGTCCCGAATCCGGACTTCCCGCTGATTGGCGTAGACCCGACTCCAGCCAACTTCGGCAAGGGCAAGAAGAAGGCCGCGGCGAAGAAGTGAGCCATGCGTAGGCTGGCCCGATCTCTGTCGCTGTTACTCCTGATGGGGTGCGTTGCGCTGGCCGAACCCTCGCGTACTTCCGGCCCCATGATTGAGCGCGGGGGCGACCTCGGCGTCGGTCGGATGATCGCCGACCTGAGTTTCACCGATCTTGCGGGGAAATCGTATCGACTGGGCGAACTGACCCAGAAGCAGGGCCTCGTCATCGCGATGTCGAGCTCCACGTGCCCGATCAGCAAGCGATACCTACCTTCGCTCCGTATGTTGGAAAAAGAGCTAGCGGCCCAGGGGCTTTCGCTCCTGATCGTGAACGCGATGGCCAGCGAAAAACCGGAGGACATCAAAGCCCAGCTGAAGTCGGCCGGACTGACCTCGCCTTACTTCCATGATCAGGACGGCATGCTCGCCAAGGCCCTCGGGGCACGCACGACGGCCGAGGTCTTCCTGCTGGATACGCGTCGCACCCTGCGTTACCGCGGTGCCCTGGACGATCAGTATGGTGTAGACTATAGCCGAGAGCAGCCGACCCGGCGCTACCTTGCCGCCGCCATCGGCGAGATGCTCGCGCATCGCCCGATCTCGATCGCCGCCACCAGCGCGCCCGGCTGCGAACTCGACCTGAAGCCAAACGCCGGCCCCGCCACGGCCGTCACTTATCACCGCGACGTCGCCCGCATCCTGCAGCAGAACTGCGTCCGCTGCCACCACGCCCAAGGCATTGCGCCCTTCCCCTTGGACGACCTCGCCTCGGTCAAAGACCACGCCAAGACGATGAAGCGCGTGCTCGCCGAAGGCACCATGCCGCCTTGGTTTGCGGCGGCGCCCAAGGAC
>CAINSX010000370.1 GCA_903853185.1 uncultured Opitutia bacterium | reverse complement strand
CGCCAGTATCGCACCGCCTAAGGCGATGCGGTACCAGGCGAACACGCCCAGGCCGTTGCGCGAGACATAGCCCACGAGCCACTTCACGGAGACGAAGGCAGTGACAGCGGCGACGACGAGGCCAACACTTGCCGGGCCGGCGGGGTAGACCTGGGAGAGGGCAGGGCCGAGCGACCACATCTTGTAGACCGACGCGGCGGAGAGCGTAAGCAGGCCAACCAAGAAGGAGAACTCCGTGGCGGCGGCGTGGGAAAGTCCGGCCACGCGCCCGCCGAGAATCGTCGCCAACGAACGGCTCGTGCCGGGAATCAGGGCGAAGCACTGACAGAGGCCGACGGTCAAAGCCGAGCGCCAGCCGATCGTTGCAACTTCGTCGACTGACTCCGTGGACTTCCTCGGAAGCAGATGTTCGGCGACAAGGATGCCAAGTCCGCCGACGAGCAGGGCGGCGGCGACGACCTCGACCGAGAACAGATATGCGGTGATCGCATCCTTGAAAAGAAACCCCACCGCGGCCGCGGGGACGAACGCCACAAGGATGGATGAGGTCAAGGTGACGGATTTCGATTCCCAGCGGCAAAGGCCGACAATCAGGCCGCGGATACGTCCGAAGAACGCCACGAAGACGGCGAGGATCGCACCGAGCTGGATGATGACGATGTAGTCGTCAGCGATACGCTCGAGGGTGACTGCCCGTCCTTTGCGATCGGTGAGACCAGCCACGGTGACATGCGGGTCTTTCGGAACGCCCAGCAGACGGTCACTGATGATCATGTGTCCGGTAGAACTGACGGGAAGGTATTCCGTGACGCCCTCGACGGTGCCGGTGACGAGCGCACGAGCGTAGCTGAAGTCGCCGCGGACTTCCTCTGGGGTGCGCGTTTCGCCGGCTGCGAAAGCGGGTAAAGAGGAGAGCAGGCACAGGCCGAAGGCGAAGCGAAGCATGGGCGACCATTAGGCTTCCATCCTCGTCGGGGCAAGGAAAGCCGTGAAAAGCCCTTGTCGCTTGCCCTTGAGTAAGGTTCCCGCTTTATGCAGGACACCACTATCATGTCGGCCTCCAGCCTTATCCCGACCACCGAACCTCGCTTCCGCGTCCCGGACGCTCGCGGCCGTTTCGGTCAGTTCGGCGGGATGTATGTCCCGGAGACGCTGATGACCCCGTTGCTGGACCTGACGAAGGCCTACGACGAAGCCCGTCGTGACCCCGCTTTCCAGCAGGCGTTCGCGGATATGCTGCGCGACTATGCCGGCCGTCCGACCGGGCTGTATCATGCAGAATCACTGACCAAGCACGTCGGTGGCGCCCGTATCTACCTTAAGCGCGAGGACATGCTCCACACTGGGGCCCATAAGATCAATAATGTCATCGGCCAAGCCCTGCTCGCCATCCGCATGGGTAAGAAGCGCATCATCGCCGAGACCGGCGCAGGTCAGCACGGCACTGCGACTGCCGCCGTCTGCGCCCGCTTCGGCCTGAAGTGCGTCATCTACATGGGCGCAACGGACATGGAGCGCCAGGCCCTCAACGTTTACCGCATGCGTCTGATGGGCGCCGAGGTCCGCGGCGTCGAAGCCGGCCAGCGCACGCTCAAAGAGGCCGTCAACGAGGCCATGCGCGACTGGGTCACCAACGTCCGCGAGACGCACTATATCTTAGGGACGGCCTATGGTTCTCATCCGTACCCGATGATGGTCCGCGACTTCCATCGCATCATCTCCATCGAATCCAAGCAGCAGATCCTGCGTGCCGAAGGTCGTCTGCCGGATGCCATCGTCGCCTGTGTCGGCGGCGGTTCCAATGCCATCGGTGCTTTCTTTGAATTCCTCGACGAACCCGGCGTCCGCCTCATCGGCGTCGAAGCCGGCGGTCGCGGTATCAGCAAAGGCGAACACGCCGCGCGTTTCGCGGGCGGTCGTCTCGGCGTCCTGCAAGGTTGCATGACGAACATCCTCATGGATGGAGAAGGGCAGATCGAAGGAACGCATTCCGTTTCCGCCGGCCTTGATTATGCCGCCGTCGGACCGGAGCATTCTTATTATCGTGAGAAGGGTCGGCTGGAGTTCGGCTACGCGACCGATACCGAGTGCCTCGATGCTTTCCAGCTGCTCTCGCGCACGGAAGGCATCATCCCGGCGCTCGAGTCCAGCCACGCCATCGCCCATGGCGTCAAGCTCGCCGCCCAGCTGCCCAAGGAGCAGGTGGTGATCATCAACCTGTCCGGGCGTGGCGATAAGGACGTGTGGAGCGCGGCCCGCGCCATGGGTACCGAGATCAAACTCTGAACATGGCCGCTTCCTCGATGACGGGCTTCGGTCG
>CAINSX010000369.1 GCA_903853185.1 uncultured Opitutia bacterium | reverse complement strand
GCGGGTCATCGAGCTGGGTCTCTACGCCTCGCCCGCGGGTCGCCAAGTCGACATTGCCGCCGACATCGCCTCAGCGGTCGCGCGGACCACCCATCTGCCGCCCGACCATCGGCATACTTCCCCCCGGACGGGAACGCACACCACGACCATCGAAGTCACCGAGGAGACCTCTCTTTCTGCGGCGGCCCGCCACGATGCGCACGGGCTGCGCACGCTGGTGCTGAATTTCGCCTCTCCTACCGTCCCGGGCGGCGGCTTCCTGGCCGGCGAACGCGCCCAAGAGGAATACCATTGCCGTTCCTCCGCCCTCTTCGCCTGCCAGCTCGGCGGCCCGATGTACGGCTTCCACCTGCAACAAGGCAACGCGCTCCGCACCGACGCGATGATCTACTCCCCCGACGTCCCTGTCTTCCGCGACGATGACCATCGGATGCGCGAGACGCCCTTCAAGGTCGCCTTCGTATCCGCCGCCGCCTGCGACGCCCGCGACGTCGCCCCACTCGACCAGACGAAAATCTCCGGCGCCATGGGCGCGCGCATCGTCAAGGTGCTCGCGATCGCCCAAGCCAACGGCCATGACGCGCTCGTGCTCGGGGCCTGGGGCTGCGGCAACTTCGCCAATGACCCCGCGCTCATCGCCGAACTCTTCCGACTGGCCCTCGACGGCCCCTTCAAGGGCGCCTTCCGCCGCGTGACCTTTGCCATCGTGGACACCACGACTGACGAACGCTGCCTGAACCAGTTCCGACTGGCGCTGGCCCAGAAGGCCACGCCATCGCACAACTGAGCGTCAGCCTTTGGCCTGCTTGACCAGACGACGCAGAATCACAGCGGCTTCGGCCTGGCCTGACGGGAAGAAGAATATGACGTCGCCGCCCGTGTCCTTGTCGATCTCGATGGCATCGCTGTAGACGGTGACATCAAGCACCTTGGCGTACTTGAAGTTCAAGCTCTTCAGACTGCCAGAGAAAATCACGCGCTTGGAAGTGAACACTAGGGTGCCGGAATCGACCTTCTCGAGCCGCTGCTCGGTCTGACGCTCGACGTCATAAGAGCCTGCACGATAACGCAAGGGTCCCCAGATTTTGACACTGGTGCCGAAGCCGCCGTAACTGCGACGGGTCGTAACCCGCTTGTTAAGGCCGAGCTCCACCTGCTGCGTCCAGAAACAACCCTCGTTCCCCAGATCCAGTTCGCAAGGCACCTCCGTGAGCGGCGAACGGCAGAGGGCCCACAGTCTCAGCGCACTGTCGAACCGAGCCTGGGATTGCGCGTCGAAATGAGGATTAATGTCCATCTGTTTTATCTCGGTCGTAAAGGCCGCGTAGGCTGCGGGATCCATGACCTCGCCGCCGTCTTCCTGTTGCATCAACACCTTGAGACGTTGATCGAAATAGGACTGGAAGGCATCGCGCATCGTGTCTTTGACCTTCTCATCCGAAAGGGGGACCTCCTTACCGAGCAGATCCATCTGCTCGCGCTTCTGCTGAGGCGGGATGTCCCGCAACATGACGGTAAGCATGCCAATCCGACAATAACTGGCGAAAGCTTCGCCATGGATTGCTTCGGCCGCCGCCGCATCCAATCCGAAGCTGCGCGCAAGGCTAGCGAGATCGGCCTTTTCCAGCGGATCGAAGTAACGGTCCGAAAGATAGGCCTCGAACGCCTGGCGATACCACTTGATGAGGTCATCGCGACAACGCTTGCGGACATCGTAGCCGAGCTGCTCGCCCAACGCCACCCAGTCTGCGTCTGAGATCACGCACTGCGTCGGCATCTTTGAAAGCTTATCCCAGACGGCCAGCAAGCCGGCCTGATAACTCTTCCGCCCTAACATGCCGTCCAGCAGATTAGCCCCTTTCTCGGTGGGCCGCGGAAACGGCAGGACTCGGACAAGATCAGGCAGCACGGCCAAAGTCAGCCACCCCGCCATACCGGGCTTCCAATAGTTATCGGTCGGCACCAATTCCCCCGAAGCCAGTTTGACCCTAACCTCATCCAAGGCCCAGGCGCCAATTTCGACGCCGGCGCGGGCGATATGGATCGGTTCGGATGTCATCGGATTATTTGATTAAAACCAGGATGGCTTCACCGACCTTGGCGCCAAGGAAGTCGTAGCCTTCTCCGGTGAAGTGGACGTCGTTCGGATTCTGGAGCTTGGCCAGGTGCGGAGTGATGGCGGCGAAGAGATCGTCCGTCGGGATGCCGTGCTTCTTCATGACTTCAGCAGCAAGGGCGTTCTTCTCGACGATCGATGCGGCGGTCTGCTTCTGGGCCGGATTATCCGGAATCGGCGTGGTGCTGGTCCAGATGAGCTTAGCGCCGGTCTTCTCCAGGCGTCCGACTATCTCCTCGAGGCGTTTCACGTAGTCGGCCGCCGGCGTGGCCCGGTCATGGATACCGAAATTGAAGTGGATGACATCCCATTTCCCTTCACCCAACCACGCATCGAGATTCTTAAGGCCAGAAGCCGTCGGACCACAATTGGCAGGGGCACGGTGGACGTTGGCCTTGCCCTCAAGGACCTTGCGGGTCGCCTGAGTGTAGCCACGCGAAACGGAATCTCCAATCAACAGCACGCGGGGCAGTTTAGGATCGTCCTTCACGAAATCCCAGGCGTTCGACTTGCCGGCAATCTTGTCACGCTTGTGCAGGGGCAGATAAAAACTGCCGAGCTGCTGCTGGAGCACCGTCTCCCAAGCCTGCTCGGCCGGCGAGAGTTTCGCCAACCAAGCCTGATATTTTTCGTCAACGACCTTGTCCTGCGCGGCCTTCTTGGCCGCCGCCTGAGCGGCCGCTTCCTTGGCATTCGTCGGCTCGCCCTTCGGCGGTTCGGCCGCGACCAAGACGAGGGCAAGACTGAGCAAAGCGAGCAGGTGCTTCATGGGGGGTAAGCTGATGCAACCATCCGGCCACGGACCTTCAAGCCGTCACTGCCGCCAAATCTGCGATATCCGCAAAACCCTTCGGCAGGGCGTCCTTACTGGGCGACACCGCTCATCGGGTGACCGGTGACAGCCTTCCAGGCGATTTCCTGCAGCAGTCGGTTCAGTTTCTCAGCTTCCGGCAACTTGGTGAGCTGACTGACCACCGGGAGCCCAACCGGATTGCGACGATAGATGACCGCGTAATGGCAATAGGCCGAGAGGACGCGAATCTGCGGGCCTGGGTGTCCAAGGACGTCGGTGAAGAGCTCGTTCTGCGTCTTAATACCAGGGGCTTCGCCCTTGATGACCTTATCACGCAGGGCCAACACGGCTTCGCCACTCGGCACGATGGCGATCTTGGCCGCAGGGATACGCTGCTTGAGTTCCTTCACCTGGTCTTCGATCTGCTTGAAATAGGGGTCATGCTTCGCACGCAGCTGGGCGAGCGTGATCACGTCGCGGTCGATAGACTTCGGTCTGGTCTTGGAGAGCCAAAGCTCCGGGTCCTCGAACGGCACCCAGTTCTGCTGCAGGGTGAAGCGAATCTTGGGATTATGCTCCAAGCCTAGTTTGGTGAAGTTCTCGATGCCCGGGTCCGGCAGGAAGGTCGGCGCCATGGTGAACAGGTCGGCCTGACCCGCCTCGAGGACCGGCTTGGCCTTATTCTTCTCCGTCGGCAGGTCCCAATGCTGAATCACCTTGGATCCACCGATGGAGGATATCGCCAGCTGTTCGTGCCCCTGGATGCCAGCGGCCTTGGCCATCTCAGCGACGAGCGGCGGCATCCACACATGGAAGCTATGGCCAGCGCTCAGCACCTTCAGTCCAGCCGGCGTGCTCTCCGCCGCAGGGAGAAACACACCGACCAGCGAGACGACCAATAAGACTAAT
>CAINSX010000368.1 GCA_903853185.1 uncultured Opitutia bacterium | reverse complement strand
ATGCCGCGCGAAAGGCCAAACACGATGCCGACGATAATCATTACTCCAAGCGCGGCATGGCCGGCCATGCGGTGGAGGTTGATGGTGGTGGAGACTTTCTTCTCGTGGTCGGCGAGGGCTAGCATCCCCTGGACTTGCCTGAACGAGTCGACGTTTCCCGGGTCGGCCAAACCGTAGAGTAGGAGTCGACGGCGGGTCTCCGGGTCGAGTCGCACGGCCTCAATCTCCTCTTCGGCTTCGTTGCTGACAGGGCGCGTCTGCCTGAGCTTTAGCGTGGTGCGGAACTTGAAATGGTCGGAGAGGGGTGCCCAGTCCTGCGTCCCCTCGGGCAGGCAGAGCATCTCGGCGGTGAGCGCCCCTTCGCCGATCATCGTCTCGATTTCGGCTTCGGTCAGCGGTCCGCGGGTTTCGTTGCCAATCTGGAGTGAGAAGGTGCGCATGTAGGCGTAGTCCGTCCCTCTTCGGGTCTTTCCAAGTCTGCGAGCCATCGATGGTTACGCAAGTCGAATGGGCCCATCGATACCTTTTGCAAAACGTCTCGGAACCCACTTTGCTGGACACCGTTCGATGGCTAATCCAGGCATCAATCAATCGCAGAAGCAGGTCCAAGGACTCGTCCTGACGCCGCAACTTCGCCAGTCGCTTCGCATCCTCCAGGTGCCTGCGGCCGAGCTCCTGCGTGAGATCTCGGAAGAGATGGCCGCCAACCCTTTGCTCGAAGAAGTCGAGCCCACCGGCAACGAGAGTCTAGATGCGCCGGTGCCCTCCGAGGAGTCGGAAGAGGATGGCCCTCGCGAGCTTTCCCTCGGCGACGACGATTTCGACGCGCTGAAGCGCATGAAGGAGGACTGGGATGAAAGCTATTACGAGGAGATCCGCTCCCAAGGCTACACCCAGGAAGACGAGGAACGCCGCCGCCACATGATGGAGTCGGCCACGGGAGAATCCTCGCTTTCCGAACACCTCGCCGATCAGGCTCGTACGGCCTCCGACAATCCGGCCGTACAGGAAGCGCTCAAGCTCCTCATCGCCTCGCTCGACGAGCGCGGCTTCGTCGAGGAAGACCTTTCGACCGTCGCCCTTCGTTCCGGTCAGCCCTACGAGGCGGTCATGACGGCCCATACATTGCTGATGGCCTTCGATCCGGCCGGCATCGGCGCCCGGGACTTGCGCGAATGCTTCCTCGCCCAGTTGCGTCAACGCGGCCGGGGTCTTTCGACCGCCACGCGCCTCATCACTGATTGCTGGGAGCCCATGATGGGCCGCCGGCTCGAGGAATGTGCCCGTATCCTGGACGTCGAACTTGACGATATCCGTGAGGCGTTGACCGAACTCGCTAAGCTCGAGACCGTCCCGGCCCGCCGTTTCGCCCGCGATGACAATCGTGTGGTCACGCCCGACGCTACCGTTGAACTGGACGAAGACGGGAAGTGGAAGGTTATCATGGATGACCGCCACGTCCCGCGACTCCGCCTCGTCCCTGCTTACAAGGACATGCTCGCTGGCCAGGCCCTCGGCGACAAGGAGCGCGCCTACATCCTCGAACGTATGCGGCAGGGTAAGTTCCTCATCGGTGCGATCGAGGAACGACAGCGCACCATCGAGAAGCTCGCCCATATCATCGTGGAGCGTCAGGCCGATTTCTTCGAGCACGGTCCGTCCAAGCTCCGTCCGCTCACCATGACCGACGTCGCCAAGGAGATGAGCGTGCACGAGACCACCGTTGGCCGTGCTGCGGCCAACAAGTGGATGCTCACGCCGCACGGCCTGCGCGAGTTCCGCTGGTTCTTCACGTCGGGCGTCTCGACCTCGGACGGCGGTACCGTCGCCCAGGAAGGCGTCCAGGAGCTGATCGCGGACATCCTCGCCCGTGAGAACCCTGCCGAGCCTCTGGCGGACGAGGCAATCACCGCCGAGTTGCGCAAGCGTGGCGTCCAAATCGCCCGTCGCACCGTTGCGAAGTATCGTGAAGCGTTGGGCCAGCCTTCGGCGCACATGCGCCGCAAGCGCCTCTGATTAGCCGAACCGGCCGAGGACGGAGTCCCAGCCGAAGTTGGCCATGTCGGGGAAGACGAACTGCACGCCGGCCGTGAGGCCGTTGGGCAGTCGCGCGGGCGCGACGACGAGGGGAAGGCCAGCCAGCGAGGCCGGCGCGTTGAGAGCGAGCAGACGCCGTCGGTGCGTCGCGTCGGAGTCAGCTTTGCGGACGGCGCCACCGAAAGTCGCGGGTAAGGCGATGAAGTGGTGACGGCGAAAGACCGTGCGGAAGGCATCAATCACGCGCGCGCGGACGGCTTCCGCGGCACGGACCTCCTCGTAGGTACGGCGACGACCGACGTCGAGGCGTTCCCAGACGATTGGGTCGTAGTCGGCGCGGCGACGTTCGAGCCATGCGGCGTGCACGCGTGCGGCGGCATGGCCGCCCAGGATAGGATAAGCATCGGCCGCTTCCGTGCAGGCGAGCCGCAGGAGCATGGCAGCGGCGACGTCTTCCTGCGCGCCGGCCTGCATGGCGACTGAGCGCATGGCGGCTAAGTCTTCCGCGGGGATGTCGAGGCCGAGGTCGCCGGCCCAGAGTCCGGCACCGGCAGGTGGGGCTTCACCGAGGACCGCGGCCGAGACTTGGCGGAGGTCTTTGGCGGTGCGTGTAATCCAGCCTTGGGTGTCGTAGCCAGGGGAGAGCGGGAAGATGTCGCCGATGGGGGCGATGTCGGGCGAGAGGCGCAGGCCCCAGACGCCACAATAGCCGCAAGGCACACGGATCGAGCCGGCGGTATCGGTCGCGAGTGCGAACGGGACGAGTCCGCGCGCGACGGCGAAGGCGGCGCCGGAACTTGAGCCGCCGGAGAGTAGTTCGGGGTGTTCGGGGTGCGGGCAATCGCCGGAGTGCGGGTTCTCGCCCGTGAGTCCGAAAGCAAATTCATTAAGCTGCGTGCGACCGCATTCGATTGCGCCGGCGTCGGCTTCGAAAGCGGCAGGAAGGGAGGAGGTCGTGCGGGCTGCGCCGATTTCCTCGGGTAGGAACGTCGAGCCTGCGTAGGTCGGTTCGCCGGTGCGGAAGTAAAGGTCCTTCGTAAGGAACGGCACGCCGCCGAGGGCGGCTTCACGCAGCGGCCAGGCCGCTTCGAAGCGGCGGGTCAGCGTAGCGACGTCAGGTAGGCCGCAGAGCGACGCGCGTTGTTCGTCGGCGCCGAGGGCTCCGAGTTTGATCAGGAATGCTTCCGCCGCCATACGAGGACCACGCGTGAGGGTGAACTCACGCCAGTCTTCGACGGACTGCGGTAGCAGGCTCACAGCTCCAGAGGGACGCCCGGTTCCGGGTCGTGCACGCGCGTGCCAGGCATCGCCGCGGCGAGGGTTTCCTTCATCCAGGCGCGGGCAGGGGGGTCGCCGTGCGTCAGGACGATGTCCTTCGGCTCGAGCGCCTTCGCGAAGTCGATGAGTTCCTCGCGGTCGGCATGGCCGCTCAGGTGGAAACGTTCGACCTTGGCGCGGAGCGTCGAGGTGTGGTCGAGGGACTTGAACTTGAATTCGCCGCCCGGGTTCATGCCGATGAGCTCGCCGCCCGGCGTCTCCGGGTCGCAGTAACCGACGAAGAATACTGCGTTCTCTTCGTGGTCGAGCATGTTGGCGGCGACGCGCCAGGCCGGGGTCTTCTCGACGAGCATGCCGCTCGAGAGGAGGTAGATACCGCGTTCGGGCATGTTCTTACCCGGTTGCGTGTACTTGCGGGAGAGCGGCAGGATGCCGAGATCGCGGAGGACTTGGCGGCTGAATTTCACCTGCTTGGTCTTCTTGCTGGCCGCATCGAGGTAATCGCAGAGGTCCATGCCGAGGCCCGAGCAGAAGATCGGCACGTCGGCCAGGTTGCCTGCGTCAGCGGCTTCTTGGAGTAGCATCAGGATCTCCTGCATGCGTCCGAAGGCGAAGGCCGGTAGGAGTACTGAGCCGCCCTCGTCGCAGATCGCATTGACGGCCTTGATCAGGCGCTTCTCTTCCTTTCCGCGGTCGAAGTCCGGGACGGTGGTCGTGGCGCCGCGCGTGCATTCCATGACAAGCGTGTCGACGGGCGTGCGCGGAAAGTTGGCGCCAGCGACGGTGCGCTGGGCCTTGAAATGGACGTCGCCCGTGAAGAAGTGCTTCTTCTTGCGGTGTTCGATCAGGCAGCCCACGGCGCCGGCGACGTGGCCTGCGAGGTGGAAGGTGAGGGCGACTTCTTCGCCGCCGCGGCCGATGATGCGCGGGTTGGCGATGGGTACCGCCGCGAGGGCGTGTTCGACGCGTTCGACATCGGTCTCGACGTAGAGCGGGTAGTCCTGGTTGCCGGTCTCCTCGCGCTGGCGCTTCATCACCTGGATGGAGTTGCTCAGTAGGCGGCGGACAAAGAGGGTGGTGGCGGCCGAAGCGTAGACGCGCGACGATGGGTGCTGCTTCAGGAGAAGTGGCAGCGAGCCCAGGTGGTCGAGGTGACAGTGCGTCAGGATCACGCCATCGACGTTGCCCTGAATCTTGTCGATTTGGGGCAAGGCCTTGCGGCCGTCGAGTTTGGGGTGGAGGCCGCAATCGATCACCAGTCGCAGTCCGCCGAATTCGGCGAGCATGCAGTTGGCGCCGATCTCACGGCCAGAGTTCAGGTCGGTAAGTCGCATTAGGAAGGGTCGGAAGGAGGGGTCATGGCGAAGAGCGGGATACGCGTGTAGATGCGTTCGCCGGATTGGGTGGTGCCGTGGAAGGAGCCCTCGGCCGTCAGCGGCCCGCCGGAGAGGTGGTAGCTGTTATAGGAGAACTTCTCGCCCGGGGGGAGGGTGGGGGTCTCGCCGACGATACCGTCGCCCTCGAAGATCTCGATCGTGCCGTCCGGGGAGCGAATAATCCATTTGCGCCCCAGAAGCTTCACCGTCTCCTGTGAGAGGTTGCTGATGGTCAGGAAGTAGACGAACGCGTGCGGCGTTTCGGGGGGGAAGTTCGCATCCCGATGGTGGACCACCTTGTCGACGGTGACCCTGAGGCCTAGGAGTTCCTTTCCGGTGGGTTGCACGTAGGCCAAGACAAGAGGGGTTAGCCCCGCTACGGAAGCCATAAATCGGCCAATCGTGCGGTATTTGCCCTTCCCGTCTTGCTCCTAGGGCCTGACGACCTTTGATGAAGGCTCGATGCCTGCCTCAGCCGAGCGAAAGCGTAACCTCGGGCGAGTCCCGGGGAGATGGTGGCTCGTTTCCCTCTATCTGGTGCTGCTCATTCTTTCCGCGCAGTTCCCCTTCTTCAGTGCCATTGAAAGGTTCGCGCCAGGCACTCCGGTCGAGGTGCCGGCGTTTGATTTCGTCGGAGACAAGGTGGTCAAGACCGACCACAAGATCCCGATCCGGGCCCACTTGCACGGGGTCGGTGGCCAGCAGGAGGAAGAGGCGCAGGTCGAACTCCGGCCCCGCTTCCGCAAGACGGTCCTAGTCTATCTCCATCGCATCCCGTGGGACGATCAAGGGAGCCGGCTTTGCGAGGCGCTCGCGAAAAATCCGGAGATCTCCGTCATCGAGGCTTTCTTGCCTGGATTCCATACGTCTTCCGGGGATGTACCCAGCCACTCAATGGAGTCGAACGCCGAGGTGGTGGCGGCGCTCATCGAGTACTACAAGCTGCCGGAATATCATGTCATCGGCCAAGGACTCGGCGGTGTCGCTGCCCTAGAGCTTGCCAAGGCCCATCCCGACCGCGTCCGCTCCTTGACTCTGGTTTCTTCTCCCGGAGCCCAGGAGTTCGAGATGATGGGCAACCCGCTCGTCAATAAGTTGGTCTATGGTTTCCATGGAGCCTTCTTCTGGGGCGTCTCCCGCCTGACCCCCAATTTCGGGGCGGCCGACCTGCTCCCTTGGGATCGCGATTACGCCAAGACAGTCTTCGATACCGACCTCACGGATTCAGCTGAGATCCTTCGCCAATGGCGCAAGCCGTTATACCTGGTGCATGGCCAAGATGATTGGGTGACGACGGCGGATGCCGCCCGCTATTCGGCTAAGCTGGCACCACACGCCCGCCTCGAAATTCTACCGGGCGGGCGGGATGCCGCTTTCACCGACGTGGAGGCGACAGCGGCTAAGTTGAACGCCTTCGTGCTCGGCGTGGAACATGCCCCGCCGGCGCTTGCGCCGGTGCAGACGGCGAAAAATCCGCCCATATCCACTGCGGAAGGTGCGCGTTATTGGATCCTGATGGTCATTATCTTCCTGTGCTGCCTCGTGGCGGAGGATCCTACCTGCCTGGCGACGGGCCTGCTCGTGGGTATGGGCATCATCGACTTCTGGTCCGGGGTCGCCGCTTGCACGGTCAGTATCTTCGTCGGCGATGTCGCCCTCTATTCCTTGGGTCGTTTCTTTGGCCGACAGGCGCTGCATCGTGTCCCGCTGAAGTGGCTGATTAAGACGCATCAGCTTGAGCAATGGGCCGGGTGGTTCTCCACGCCGCGCGGTATGTTCGTCGTCGTCAGTTCCCGTTTTGTACCGGCGAGCCGCGTCCCGACTTTTATTACCGCAGGCATCCTCCGGCTCAAGCCGTTCCGTCTGGGCGTGCTGTTATTTCTGGCGGCGCTCGTCTGGACTCCGGTCCTGATGCTCATCGGGCAGAACTGGGGACCGAAGATCCTGCTTAAGCTTAATGAATACCACCGCCTCGCCGGCTGGATTGTGGCGGGCATGCTGGTGTTGCTCTATCTGCTGACGCATTGGCTTGTGCCCGCGCTGACCTGGCGCGGCCGCCGTCAGATCGTCATGAAGGTCCGTGGCTTCCTGCAGCCTTCGCTCTGGCCCGCCGCGGTGCTCTATCTTCCGATCCGACTCGGCATCCTGGTGCTCTGCCTCCGTCATCGCCACCTGACCGCTTTCGCTTCGGCCAATCCGGCCTTCGGTCGCATCGGCGGTTTTATCGGTGACTCAAAGTCGCTCCTTATGCGTCCGTTCCAGCGCGATTCCCGTTGCTGTCCGACGCTCGCGCTCTCGCTCGAGGACCCGAAGGACGAACGCGTCAAGGAGGCCGCCGCCTTCGCCGCGTGCCATGGCTTCCCGGTCGTCTTCAAGCCCGAGGTGGCCGAAGACGGTGCCGGGCTTCGTTTCGTGCACACGCAGGAGCAGCTGGAGAAACTTGTCCGCGGGGCCAGCGAAGATTTCCTGCTGCAGAAGTTCATCACTGGCTTTGAGTTCGAGGTCGTCTGGCGTCGTAACCCGGGCAAGGACGACGGACGCATCATGGCCATCGTGCAGAAGCGCGATGTCACCGTACGCGGCGATGGCGAACAGACGCTCGAGGAGCTTATCTGGCTCGACGAGGTGGCGGTCTCGCGCGGCGAACTCTTCATCCAGTGTCATTCCCGCGACCTGAACCGCGTCATCCCCGCGGGCCAGAAGATTACCCTCAATCTCACCGGCAGCTACGGCCACGGCGCTCGCTGCCTGCATCGCCACGACCTCATCACCGTCGAGCTCGATACCGCGATGACCGCCTTCGCCAAGCGTTTCCCGGGCCTGCACTTCGCCCGCTTCGACCTGCGCGCGCTTACCATCGAGGACCTCAAGGCCGGCCGTTTCATGGTGACCGAGGTCGGCGGCTGCTGCCACGTCTCGAGCCTCCTGCGTGACGAATCGCTGCGCTTCTCCCGTTCGTATGAAGTCGTCCGCAGCCAGATCCAGGCCTGCATCGAGGCCGGCGCATACAACCTCTCGCAGAACGTCCGCCCGGTGCCGCTCGACGAGCTCATGGCTCGCTGGAGCCAAGCCCGCGGCCGTCACGACGAATTCGTCGTCAGCGAAGAAATCTGATCAGCCGCGCGCGGTGAACGCGTGGCACAGGGCCGCCGCGGCCGCGTCGGATTCGTCGAGGGCAAGCGTGTCGCCGAGACGGAGCACCGTCCGGATCATCCGGCCGACCTGTTCCTTGGAGGCCCCGCCATGGCCCGCCACCGCGAGCTTGATGCGCGTGGGCGCGTATTCGCCGACCTTGACGTCGAGCCGGGCGAGCACGCTGAGCGCGGCGCCGCGCGAGGCACCCATCGCCTGGGCCGTGCGGAAGTTTTGGACGTAGATCGTCTCCTCGATGGAGGCGTGGGTGACACCATGCTCGCGGATGAGTTTCTCCACGGCGTCGGCGATGCGTCCCATGCACTCATAGGGCTCCAGCTTCGGGCCGAGCTTCAGCGTGACACTGGCGAGCAGGCGCATCGGTTCAGCACGTGCGTCGATGACGGCGAGGCCGGTGCCGCGCAGGGAAGGGTCGATGCCCAGGATGATCGCGCGGCAACCACGTCCCGCGGACGCCAGAGCGGCCTTGCGGGCGCGCGGGGCCTTGGCACCCGCCGGAGTCGATGCGACGCCACGGAGCTTGTCCGTCCAGAGCGAGCGCGAGGATTTGCGGGCCATGGCGCGAGGATGGGAGGTCGCGCCCTGATTTCGACAGCAAAAGCGACGGCAACGGATTGCCAAGGGGTCTGGCTAGGGTAGGCTGGCCGGATGCGGATTGCGCTCCACCTCGCTTGCCTGATCTGGGCTGCCGTCGGCATGGGCGCGGAGGCCGAGGTGATTCGACGTGTCGTGCCGGACATGCCGCTGCTCGAACTTAAGAGCGCGGGTAAACTTAATCTCAAGGTCGTGCCGGAATGTTCGGCGCTCTGGGCGAGCCCTTCCCAGCCCGGCGTGTTCTGGACGTTATCCGATTCAGGCGCCAAGCCAGTCATCGTGCCCATCCGCGCCGACGGGAGCTCACCGTCGACGCCGAAAGGCCCTTGGGTGAGTGTGGCCCTGAAGGGAGCCACGAACATTGACTGGGAGGCCATGACCGGTGATGCCGCGGGCAACATGATCGTCGGCGATGTCGGCAATAATGTCTCCCGGCGCAAGCAGCTGGCATTCTATCTCTTCAAGGAGCCTGCCTTAGGCGCGACCGAGGTCACCGAGGTCCGCAAGGTGACGTTCGCCTGGCCAGATCAGACGGCCTTTCCCGACCCCGAGCTTTCGCATGATTGCGAGGCGATGTTTCTCCTACGTGGCAAACTCTACCTCCTGACCAAGCATCGCCGCGATACCCTGACGGATCTCTGGCGTGCGGATATCCCGCCCGTCGGCGATCACGCTACCCTGACCAAGCTCGCCCGCTTTGACGTCGGCGGCATGGTCACCGACGCCTGTCTTTCGCCTGACCTGAAACATCTCGCCATCTTGACCTATCGTAATGTCTGGGTGTTCGACGTCCCCGCGGCGGGCGAAGATTTCTTCCATGCACCCGCGCTGCATGCGCCGATCGCCCCGCCGATGCTTTCCTGGCAGGTCGAAGGGTGTTCCTGGGTCGACGCTGGCCACCTCCTCCTCGGGTCCGAGCAGGGCGATCTTTTCCAGATTGCACTGACGGATCTCCGCGAGGCCAGGTGAATCCCTGAAAACAAGAAGACCGGCAGCCTTGCGGCGCCGGTCTTCGGTGTTCGGTTGTCAGGTTGTTCAGAGCGCCTTGGCGGCGGCGATCACGGCTTCCTTCGTGATGCCGAGTTCCTTCATGACCACGTCGCCCGGGGCGGAGAGGCCGAAGGTGTCGGTGCCGATGGCCTTGCCGGCGGTGCCGACGTAGCGGCCCCACGAGATCGTCACGCCCGCTTCGATACTGACGCGCTTGGTGCAAGCGGAGGGCAGGACTTCTTCCTGGTAGGCCTTCGGCTGACGCGCAAAGACTTCCATCGAAGGCATCGAGACCACGCGGACGCCCGCGCCGAGTTCTTCGCCGGCCGCGAGGGCGAGCGAGAGTTCGCTACCCGTGCCGATGATGATGTGGGTGAGGGCTGCGGTCTCCTTGCGGAGGATGTAGCCGCCCTTGAGCGTGCCTTGGCGGCGCGTGGCGACCGGGACGGCGTCGAGGGAGGGGACGTTCTGGCGGGAGAGGATAAGGGCGACGGGGCCGTCCTTACGAGCGACGGCGTGGGCGAAGGCGGCGGCTGTCTCTTCGGCGTCGCCCGGGCGGACCACGTCGAGGTTCGGGATGCAGCGCAGGGCGCTCACGGTTTCCACTGGCTGGTGGGTCGGGCCGTCTTCGCCGACGCCGACGGAGTCGTGCGTGAAGATGTAGAAGGCCTGGAGCTTGGCGAGGGCGGCGACACGGATGGAGGGGCGGAGGTAATCGGAGAACGTCAGGAAGGTCGCGCCGGAGCCCTTGAAGATGCCGTGGTAGGCCATGCCGTTGAGGATGGCGCCCATCACGTGCTCACGGATGCCGAAGTAGAGGTTGCGGCCGGCCGGGGTCGCGATGTCGAAGTCGCCGGCATCCTTGATGTAGTTCTTGGTCGAGCCGTGAAGGTCGGCCGAACCGGAAAGCACGAGCGGCGAAGCCTTGGCGACGGCGTTGATGCAGGTTTCGCCGGAGAGACGGGTGGCGAGGGCGTTCTTGCCGAACTCCGGGATCGCGGCGAGGAGGGACTGGGCGTCGCCGTGATCGCCCTGCTGGGCCTTGGCGAGGAGGACGGCCTTCTCGGGATTGGCCTTGGACCAAGCGGCGAAGGTCTTCTGCCATTCGGCGTGCGCGGCGGCCTGCTGGGCCTTGCGGGCGTTGAAGTAGGCGCGGGTCTCGGGCGAGACGTAGAATTTCTCTTCGGGCAGGCCAAGGGCCTTGCGGGAGGCGTCGACGAACTTCACGCCGGCTTCGCCGTGGCCCTTGGAGGTGCCCTGGACTTCGGCGATGCCCTTGCCGATGACGGTCTTGCAGATGATCAGCTTCGGCTTGCCGTTCTTGCTGGCGCGGGCCTGGTCGAGGGCTTCGGCGATCGGGGCGAGCTCGTTGCCCTGCTTAATCGTGAAGACTTCCCAATTGGCGGCTTCGTAGCGCTTGGCGGTATCCTCGTTCTGCGTCTTGGAAGCCATGGCGTCGAGGGTGACGTCGTTGGAGTCATAGAGCATGATGAGGTTATCGAGGCCGAAGCGGCCGGCGAAGGAAGCAGCTTCCTGCGAGATGCCTTCTTGGAGGCAACCGTCGCCGGCGAGGCCAACCACGATGTGATTGAAGATCTGATGCTCCGCGGTGTTGAAATGGGCGGCGGCCATCTTGGCGGCCACAGCCATGCCGACAATATTACCGGTGCCCTGGCCGAGCGGGCCAGTGGTGGCTTCGACGCCGACGGTCTCGCCGAACTCAGGGTGGCCCGGGGTCTTGGAGTGGAGCTTGCGGAAGTTCTTCACTTCCTGGAGCGGGAGGTCGAATCCGGCGAGGTGGATCCAGCTGTACAGGAACATCGAGCCGTGGCCGGCGGAGAGGACGAAGCGGTCACGATTGATCCAGGAGGGGGCGGCGGGGTCGTGGCGGAGGAAGTTGCCGTAGAGTACGGAGCCGATTTCCGCGGCGCCGAGCGGCAGGCCGAGGTGGCCTGAATGGCAGGCGGCCACGGCGTCCATGGCGAGGCCGCGGGCTTCGGTGGCGGCGCGGGAAAGGTCGGCGGAATGGTTAAGCGACATAGGCTTAATCCGTAAGGGATAAACGGGTGGGGTTTCCAGCCTTGAATGAGCCCCGAAACCCCTCCAAAACGGTAACATGTCCGACAAAGAACTCGAAGAAGGCCTGGCCCTGCGACTCGATTTCGGAAAATTACGCAAAATCGCTTCCGGACAGGCCGATGTGATCCCTGCCGTGGCCCAGGACGCCCAGACTGGCGAAGTGCTCATTCTCGGCTACGTCAACGAGCTCGCCCTGCAGACCGCGCTCCGCGAAAAGAAGGCCACTTTCTGGAGCACGTCGCGTAATGAGCTTTGGATCAAGGGCCTGACGTCGGGCGACTTCCTCGAGCTCCTCGAGGTGCGCGTCAACTGCGAGCAGAACTCAATCCTCTACAAGGTCCGTCCCGCAGTCCAGGGGGCCTGCCACACGAAGGAGAACGGCAAGGCCCGTTCGGGTTGCTACTACCGTCGCCTCAAGGCCGACGGCAGTTTGGAGAAGGCCTGAGCGTCAGCGTCGACGCAAGGCTTGCAGCACGAGGTCCGTCTCGATGTCGATGCGGACCACGAGCAGTTTCGTGCGGCGCGTGATGCGATCTGTTCCCGGTCGCGCGGCGAAACCCAGTGCATCATAGTCACCTTGCTTTTCGGTGAGGCGGTTGAGCGCCGCTTCGGCTTCTTCGCCCGTACGATACGCGAACGCGATCGTTGCGACGAGAAAGGCGCCATCATCGCTTTCGCCGACCGCGATTGTGGCGGTCTCAGCCTGAGCGCCGGCTTCGATGAGCGCGCGGCCCAGCCAGCGTCGGCGAGAGGCGGCTTCGAGCAGGTCGGAGGCGGGGTCGGCGTGCACGAGCAGGTAGCCATGCGGGACGCCGCGTAACTGCACGCGGGCCAGTCCTGGGATGACCTTTCCGCCTT
>CAINSX010000367.1 GCA_903853185.1 uncultured Opitutia bacterium | reverse complement strand
TCGTGGCCGCGCTCATCGCCCAGCACGGCCACAAGCCGCTGCTGATCGACGTCGGTACGGGCGGCCCGGCGACGGTGCAGCCCGACATCACCCGCGAACAGGTCGCCGCTTCCATCGGCCTCGACCTGGCTGGGCTGATGGCCAAGAAGGACCGCGGCGCCTGCGTCGTCGCGATGACCCACGCCGCTCCGGCCTTGGTCTCAAAACTGGCTTCCGACGGCCGCATCCACGGGATCATCTCCCTTGGCGGCGGCGGCGGTACCGCCATCGGTACGGCCGCGATGCGCGCCCTGCCCCTCGGCTTCCCGAAGCTGATGGTCTCGACCCTGGCGGCCGGTAACGTCGCCCCATATCTCGGCACGAAGGACATCACGATGATGCCGAGCATCGCCGACGTCGCGGGACTCAACCGCCTCTCTCGCGTCATCTTCACCCGCGCCGCCGGCGCGATCTGCGGCATGGTCTCCGCCGAACCCTCCGTCGGCGCCGCCAAGCCCCTCATCGTCGCCAGTCAGTTCGGCAACACGACCACCTGTGTCACCGAGGCCAAGAAGGTCCTCGAAGCCGCCGGCTACGAAGTCCTGGTCTTTGCCGCCACCGGCACGGGCGGACGCATCATGGAGTCGGTCATCGAGAGCGGCATCGTCTCAGGCGTGCTCGATGTCACCACCACCGAATGGGCCGATGAGCTCGTGGGTGGCAATCTCAACGCCGGTCCGGAACGCATGGACGCCGCCGCTAAGGCGAACATCCCCGTGGTCGTCGCGCCGGGCTGCCTTGACATGGTGAATTTCGGCGAACGTGCCTCGGTGCCCGCTAAATTCGAAGGCCGTAACTTCTACATCCATAACCCGCAGATCACACTCATGCGCACGACGGCCGACGAATGCCGCCAGCTTGGCGAGATCGTCGCGAAGAAGGCCAACGCCTATACGGCTGGCACGGCCATCATGATCCCGCGTAAGGCGATCTCGGTCATCAGCGCCGCCGGCCAGCCCTTCCATGACGCGGCCACCGATGAGGCCCTTTTCTCGGCGCTGAAAGCGAACGCCAAGGTGCCGGTGCAGGAATTTGACCTTGCGATCAACGACAAGGAGTTCGCCCAGGCTTGCGCCTATAAGCTGATCGAGCTCATCGGCTGCCGTTCGTGAACGAAAACCGCCCGCAACGGCTGGCCTATGCGGCGATGCTGTTCAACATCATCGCCTGGGGCATGTCGTGGGTAAGCGTTCGCACGGTGCTGACGGAACTCGACGCAGGACAGGTCGGCGCGATGCGCTACCTCATCGCCTCGGCCGTGATGCTTCCCGTCTGGCTTTGGCGCGGCCGACCGCTGCCGGCTCGTTCGGACCTTGGGCTCGTGGCCCTGCTCGGCCTGTTCGGATTCTGCTTCTACAACTTGGGCATCAATTTCGGCGAAAAGACCGTCGACGCTGGCACTGGCTCCCTGCTGATCTCTTTCCAACCTATCTTGGTCATCGTAATCGGTGTGCTGCTCCGAAGGGAAGTCGTCAGCCTGGTCGCCTGGATTGGCATCCTGATCTCGATGGCGGGCGTGATCATGACGGCGATCGGCGGATCGGTCGGGCTGACGCTGAACCTCGGGACGATGCTCATCCTTGGCGCCGCGCTGTCCTCCGCCATCCAGACCTTGATCAACAAGGCGCTGACCCGACGCTACCATGCGTTGGATGTGACGACCTGGGCCATCTGGATCGGGACAATCGGTCTACTCCCTTTCTCCCATGACTTGCCTGAGGCTTGGGGCCGCCTCTCGACAAACGGCCTGCTCCATCTGATCTTCCTTGGCGTCGTCCCCGCAGCGCTCTGCTACACCATCTTCGCCTGGGTGCTCACGCAGGTGCCCATCGCCACGGCGATGAGCGCGGTCTACGCCATCCCGGTGTTCTCCCTCATCTTTGGCTGGTTGATGCTCGGTGAACATCCGACGACCCTGACGCTCATCGGCGGAGCAGTCACCATCGTCGGCGTGGCCTGGGTGCAGATCCTGACACGCCGGGAGAAGGGCTGAGGTAGGTGTCTTCCTCGTGCCCTCTGGGCCTCTGAGCCTCCGTGCCTCTAGTTTTTCACTTCCCCAACTCCGCCGCCGTCCACGGCGCGGTTCGACCCTTGGTCGCTTCGCGCACGGCTTTGACTTCATCCGGCTTCACGGCCGCAGCCTTGTTGCCAAAGGCGCTGCGGACGTAGGTCAGAACATCGGCGAGCTGCTGATCGTCCAATCCCATGGGCGGCATCGGGACGAGGCCGTACTCCTTGCCCTGGACCTTGGTAAGGCCGGCGAGCCCATGCATAGTAATCCGAATGAGGGTCTGGGCATCGCCGGCGACCCACTCGCTCTTGGCCAACGGCGGATAGACGCCGGTCAGGCCTTGGGCGGAAGCTTGATGGCAATTGAGACAGAGGGCCTCGTAGATGGCTTGGCCGGGTGAAATCACCGCGGGGCCGCTGTTCTGCACTTTCTTAAGATAGGCGGCCTGCGGAGCGGACAGTTCGGTGGCCAGTTTACCGGCGGTGGGCAGCAAGTGCCGAACAGTCTGCTTGAGGGCATAGTCGAGGAACTTATCTGAAGGCTGCTCGACCGCTCCCAAGGCGGTGCGCAGCGAAGTCTGACCACCAACATGACTGAGGGCCACGACGGCCTCCAGGCGGACGCGAGGCTGCTTATCAGCGACGGCCTTGGCCAAGCGTACCTGAGTATCGGGCAACTGGGCCGACCACTCTCCAACGACGCGGGCGGCATAGGCCCGGATGCGGAAGTCGGCCGAAGACTGAAGGCGATCGAGCAAAGCCGTACGGACAAGTCCGTGCGACTGCATTACACCCATGGCTTCGAGATATTGAGACTCCGAGCGGTCCTTCGCGATAAAGGCATCCGCGGCGGCGGCGACCTTCTCAGTCGGACGGTAGAATAATAGACGACGGGCCTGGTAGCGCGTCCAGCGCTCCGGCGAGCCGAGCTGGGCAAACAGGTCGCCTTCGGTCATCGACACGAGGTCGGGCTGTTTCACGGTCGGCAGTCCCTTGGCAGTGATACGCCAGATGCGTCCGTGCGAACGATCGCGGCGCGGGTCGGCGTAGCTTGCCTGATAATGCCCGATGACGGCATTGAACCAATCGCAGGCATAAAGCGCGCCGTCCGGTCCGACGGAGACGTCCACAGGGCGGAAGGCCTTGCTGCTAGAGATGATGGGACTGACGATACGCTCGGTCTTGAAACCGGAACCGTCGTCCACGAAGCGATGCAGGTCGATGGTGTTGCCGTAATATCCGCCAATCAAGGCGGCGCCTTGCAGGTCAGCTGGCATAGCCTTGGTACCGAGGATATCCACGGAGTTGGACTTCAGCGGTGAATCAAAGAGCGAATGCGTGCCGGCATACTCGTCGGGCGTCTCAATTGCGCCCAAGCCGGGCAGGCTGTAGTAACCGGCGACGCGGTCACCGCTCTTATGGAACGGCTGGAAAAAGTCGTCGAAAGCGACACCCCAGCAGTTGTGCCCAGCCTTGCCATACTGGAAGAACGGCTGGAGTCGTTGATTCTTAAGGTCGTAGCGCATCAGGCCCGACTTGGGTAGGCTGACAATGCCACGCGGCGTCTCGACGCGCGTGATGGCATGAAGGCCTTGGCTCATCCAGAGCGTGCCATCCGGACCATGGCTGATCGAGTTTACCAGCTGGTGCGTATCACCGACGCCGAAGCCCGACATCAGGACCTCGGTCTTGTCCGCCTTACCGTCGCCGTCGGTGTCGGTGAGCTTGATCAGGCGATCGAAATCACAGACGAGGATCGACGTGTTGCCGATATCGTCGGTCAGAGGCTCGACGCCTTGGACCATCGTCAGGCCTTCGGCGAAACGTACGGCCTTGTCCGCCTTGCCATCGCCATCGGTATCTTCGAGGCGGAGGATATAGTCGCGAGGCTTTACGCCTGGCACGGCTTGGGGATAGGTCGGCGAGCAGCAGACAGAGAGGCGACCCTTGGCGTCCCAGGCCATCTGGGTGGGCTTGGCGAGACCAAGCAGCTCATCGGCGAAAAGGTTGGCCTCGAAGCCTTCGGCGACCTTGAAGGTGGCCTGCTCCTCGGCGGCAGTCATGACCTTCTCGGTGCTCGCGGCCGGTCCAGCCTGCGCTGCCGGAGCCTGGGACTGCTCGCCGCGGGCAAGAGCTTGGATGTGCTTGTCCCATGACGAGACCAAGGGCTTATAAGCTTCGAAGTTTTCCTTCAGCGAAGGCACCGGGCCGAAGCCCTTTCCGTAGTTCTGCGAAATGCGATCCCCGTAGACGAACGACCAGTTGGCCGGACGCCAGCAATCTGCCCAGAGC
>CAINSX010000366.1 GCA_903853185.1 uncultured Opitutia bacterium | reverse complement strand
TGAAGTGAAGCCGGGTTGGACCATTACCAAGGAGTGGGAAGGCTACACGATCAACTGCGACATCGCCTTCAAGGACATCAAGCCAGAGGAATACGCGGGCATCTTCTTCAGCGGCGGCCGCGGCCCCGAGTATCTGCGCGAAGACGAAGCCCTCCTGGCCGCCACCCGCTGGTTCTGGGAGCACAAGAAGCCGATGATGAGCGTCTGCCATGGTGTCGAGATTGTCGCCCGCGCCGGTATCGTGAAGGGCTTGCACATGGCCACCGTGCCGAAGTGCAAGTTCGACCTCGAGGTCTGCGGCGGTATCTTCGTCAACGCCCCGGTCGTCATCGACGGCAACATGGTCAGCGGCCGCACCTTCCATGACCACGGTTCATTCGTCGGGCCGTGGATCAAGATGCTCGAAGCCCAGCGCGACCAGAAATAAGGCCATGCTTTCCCGCCGCGATTTCCTGCGCACCGTCCCAGCCGCCGCGGTCTTCGCGGCATTGTCGGCCCGCGCCCAATCCAAGGACGACTTCAAGATCCGTTACACGCTTTCGTCCGCCCTGTACGGCACGATGCCGCTCGACGTCATCCTGCAGGAAGTGGCCAAGGTGGGCGCCGAATCGATCGATATCTGGTGCAAGGTCCACGGTGACCAGCGCGAGCAGGCTACTGCCCTCGGCGAGGAAGCCTTTGCGGCCCTGCTGAAGAAGCACGGTGTGCGCGTCGGCTCCAGTACCCGCTATCCGCTCGGCCCGTTCAAGCTCCAGGACGAGATGGCTTGGGTGAAGAAGCACGGCGGTAATCTCGTCATTTGTGGATGCGTTGGACCGAAGAATCCCGAAGGTGCCGCCGCCAAGGTCGCCATCAGCAAGTTCCTCGAGGACATGAAGCCACACGTCGCCAAGGCCGCCGAACTCGGCGTAACGATCGCGGTTGAGAACCACGTGAACCAGGCGCTGCATCACCCGGATTCCATCAAGGCGTTCGCGGACCTAAACACCTCGCCGAATCTCGGCCTCGCCTTCGCCCCGCATCACCTGCACGAGTGGCAGGACCAGATTCCTTCACTCATCCGCTACGCTGGAGCGAAGAACCTCCCGTTCATCTATTTCCAAGAGCACTCCGAAGGCATCTTCAAGAAGGCCAGCAAAGAGGTCGAGATGCAGCAGTTGCCGGGCAATGGTGGCGGGCTCGACTACCGTCTCGTCGTCAAGGCCCTCCGCGACGTCCGCTTCAAGGGCGTCGCCGAGATCTTCATGCATCCGACCCCGCGCGGTATTCCGATTCTGCCCACCGCCGGCGAGGTCACCGCGGCCGTGAACAAGTCGCGCGCCTACTTGGATAAGTGCATCCTCGAGACGGCATGATGCTGCGCGTCGCGATCCTGCTGGGCGCGGCCGCGCTGAGCGCCGAACCTCTCGTCACCGGCTTTGAGCGCGTCCATGCGTCCGCTCCGACGGCCGAGGGTGGCCGTCTGCTTTACAATGAACTAGGCTGCGTGAATTGCCACGGTGGCGACACCGGTCTGCCGGCCATGCGCGGTCCCGCGCTTGCGCTCGTCACCCAGCGCGTCCGTTCGGAGTGGCTCCGCAAGTTCATTGCCGATCCCGCGTCGGTTCACCCTGGCGCAGTCATGCCGCAGGTGTTGGCGAAGGCCGACGACAAGACCCTCGTCGCGATCGAGCACTATCTCGCCTCGCTGAAGCCCAAGGCCGCGCCGAAGGCCCCGGCGAAGATCATGCACGTCAACGGAGGCCGCGGTGGCGAACTGTTCAATACGCTCGGATGCGTCGCCTGCCACGCTCCCGGCAAGGATTTCATCCCGCCCGAAGGCGTGCCCAAGGCTTCCGAGTTCACGCACCGTAGTGTCGGCTTCGGAGACCTCAAGGCCAAGTACAGCCTCGATAGCCTCGGCGCTTTCGTCCTCGACCCGCTCAAGGTGCGGACCGACGGACGCATGCCGAAGATCGTGATGGAACGTCAGGACGCCATCGACATCGCCGGCTACCTCCTCGAGTTCCAAGGCAGCGACGGACGTCTGGACGAACCCGTCGTCTCCGTCGTCGCGGATAAGACGCTCGCGATTGTCGGCCGCAAGGCCGTCATCGCCGCCCAGTGCGCCGCCTGTCACGATCTGCCCAAGGATGCCGCGGCGAAGCCCGTTGCGTTGACTAAGAAAGAAGGAGGCTGCCTCGAAGCCGATCACGCCAAGGGTCCGCGCTACCCGCTTTCCGAGGCGCAGCGCGCCTCGTTGAAACTGTTTCTCGCCAAGAAGAGCGAGGCCGCCTCGCCGAAGCTCGCCGCCGACCTCACCTTGCAGGCGCTCAACTGCGTCGCCTGTCATGAGCGCGATGGCCAGGGTGGCCCCGATGCCGCGCGTAAGCCTTACTTTCAGGGAGATCATAATCTCGGCGACACCGGTCGCTATCCTCCGCCCCTGACCGGCGTCGGCGGCAAGCTCCGTCCCGAATGGCTGGCCAAGGTGCTAGCCGGCGAGAATCGCGTCCGCCCATACCTGAAGACTAAGATGCCGCAGTATGGCGCGGCCACCGCTGAGCTCGGTACGCTCCTCGGCGTCGCTGACGCACGTACCGCCCTGAAATTCGAAGGCGGCGACGACACCGCTGGGCGTAAGCTCATGGGCACGCAAGGTGGGGCGGGTTGCATCACCTGCCACCGTTGGGGCGATCGCCCGTCGCTCGGCATCCAGGGTCCTGACCTCAGCAATGTCGCCGCGCGCCTGCAGGAAGGCTGGCTGCGCGAGTATCTCATCAATCCCGCCGCCTATCGTCCCGGCACGCTGATGCCGTCGTTCTGGCCCGGCGGGAAGTCCTTCAATCCGTCGATTCTCGGCGGCGACACCGCCAAGCAGATCGCCTCAATCTTCAAGTTCGTTGAAAGCGCCAACGGTGAACCCGAGGGCTTCCCGCAGAATCGCAACGGTGAGTTCGAGATTGTACCGAAAGACCGGCCCGTCGTGCAGCGCGCGTTTCTCGATGGCGTCGGCGTCCGCGCCATCCTCGTCGGTTTCCCGACCGGCGTGCACCTCGCCTATGACGGTGACAAGGGCGGCCCCGGGCTCGCCTGGAAGGGGCGCTTCTTCGATGCGTACCTGACCTGGTATTCGCGTTTCCCGACTTTTGAGAAACCCATCGGCACGGAGGTTGTCGCCTGGCCTAAACCCACCGGCCGATTCCTTGGCTACCGTCTCGATGCCAAGGGCAACCCCACGTTCCTGAACGAACAGGGCGGCGTGAAGGTCGAGGAGACCTACGAAGGCATCGAGCACGGCCTGCGTCGCACCGTCACCTGGGCGCCCACGCCGGACTTCGTCCCGACAATCACGCATCCCGCGGGCATGATCGTCGACATGAAGGAATCCTCCGCCCAAGGCCGCCGCGTCTTTACCTATCTTTGGAAATGAAAGCCACGATCGTAGCCCTCCTTGCCGCCGCCTCGCTTTCCGCGGCGTCCTATGACATCGCCGATATCCTGACCGCGAGTACGGTCCTCGATACTCGCGCCAAGGATTGGAAGCCTGGTGACGGCCTCGCGCTCGAAGTCAGCGGCATGGACTGGACCGCCGACGGAAAGCTCGCGCTCTCGATTCGCAAGGGCGAGGTCTGGGTGCTCGACGGCGTCCTCGATCCCAAGCCGAACAAGGTCAGTTACAAGCTCTTCGCCTCCGGCCTGCATGAGCCCCTTGGCCTGTTGCGCGACGGCAAGGACCTGCTCGTCACCCAGCGCACCGAGACCACGCGCCTGCGTGACACGAATGGCGACGGCGTCGCCGACGAATACCTCACTGCTGGTGCGGGCTGGAACGTTTCCGGTGCCTATCACGGTTATGCTTACGGTCCTAAACGCGACGGACTCGGCCAGCTCTGGGTCACGCTCAACGTGGACATGGGCGACCACTCGGACAACAAGGCGCCGTGGCGCGGTTGGGGCGGTATCCTCGGCAAGGACGGCAAGTTCGTCCCCATGGTGGCCGGCATGCGCTCGCCGTGTGGCCTCGGCACGAACCTCGCCGGCGACATGTTCTGCGTCGATCAGCAGGGTACCTGGATCCCGACCACGCCGATCTACCACCTGCGCAAAGGCGCGTTCTTCCTGAACCCCGAAGGCATCGCGTCCGAGAATTTACCGGAGTCGCCGCTCAAGCTTTCCGCCAAGATCCCGGAGAAGCGTCCGTATCCCGAAGCCCTGAAGGCCTTGCCTGAGATGCGCCCGCCGGCGGTCTGGATGCCTTATAACAAGATGGGCCGTAGTGGTACCGACCTCGCCACGTGCGATGCCGGCGGCAAGTTCGGACCGTTTGATGGGCAGATGTTCGTCGCTGAGTTTACTGACGCCAAGATCAGCCGCGTCTTTATGGAGAGGGTCGACGGCGAGTATCAGGGCGCCTGCTTCCCGTTCGTCGGCGGCTTCGCCTCCGGCATCGTCCGCCTCAGCTTCGCTCCGGACGGCTCGCTCATGGTCGGCATGACCAGTCGTGGCTGGTCTTCGCTCGGCACCAAGGCCTACGGCCTGCAGCGCCTTCGCTATAACGGCACCGTGCCTTTCGCCATTAAGGAGATGAAGGCCAAGCCGGATGGATTCGAGCTCACCTTCACCAAGCCCGTCGATGTCGCCCGCGCCGGGGACGTCGCCTCGTACCGCATGACTAATTACACGCTCTTCTATTCGGGCGCGTACGGCAGCGATGAGATTCAGTCCGCCCCGAACGGCATCGTCTCGGCTAAGGTCGGCTCGGACGGGCTCAGCGTGCGCCTCAAGGTCGACGGCCTCCGTGAACTTTATATCCACGAGCTCCATGCCGACGGCCTCCGCTCGGCCGGCGGTGAATCGCTGGACCATGCGGATGCCTATTACACGCTGAACCGTCTGCCGAAGAACTGACTCGCAACGGGGAGGTAATCCTTTCCTCTTGGGGGCTTGGACAACTCGCCGACCATCCGCGCCGAAATCGGCCCCACGCTCAAGCTGGCGATCCCCATCATGTTGGGGATGCTCGGCTACGGACTGATGTTCGTCGTGGATGTCGCGATGGCTGGTCACC
>CAINSX010000365.1 GCA_903853185.1 uncultured Opitutia bacterium | reverse complement strand
GGCCCCTGACGGCATGTTGGCTTACGAATATAAATATGGGCGTTCCCCTAATCAGGTCGGGCGCGAGGACACGGTCAACGTCCCCATGACGGCGGACAAGCTGCCCGGCGCGACGGCGGGACTCGTCCGCGAAAAGCTGCCGCTGACCTGGCGGAGCTTGCAGGGCGTGCGCTGATTTCAGGCCGCCTTCTTCGGGTCAACCTTAGGCTTTTCCTTTTCGTCCTTCTTCGGCTCGTCCTTGCCGTCCTTCTTCTCGATTTTGGCGACGGCCTTGGTGATAGCGTCGGCCAGTTCTTCGCCGTCCGGGACGCTGCTGTAGACCATCTTGCCTTCGCGGTCGAAGGCGCAGACGTAAGGATAGGCGTTGGTCTTGATCGGTCCGCGGCAGCCGCTGTAGTTACTGTAGGTCACGCCGGACTTCTTCAGCAGGGTGGTGATGTTCTTGGGCGAGCCGGCGTAGCCGAGATTCTCGACGCCGATGACGATGAGGTCGTCCTTATGTTCGTCGGCGATCTTCTGGAAGATCTTAAGGTTGGAGCCGCTGGGGTTTTCCAGTTCGTAGGCCCAGAAGAAAAGTAGAGTGCCCTTGTCCTTCTGTAACACGGGCGTCACGCGCGGGCCGTCGATGTAACGACCGAGCGAGAAGTCGGTGCGGAAGTTGTATTTCTTCTCGGCGCCGAATACCGTTGTGAGCCAGAGGAGCATGAGGAGGGCGAGGCGCATGTCAAAAGGGTGCTCTTCTTATATTTAATAACAAGACCGCAGGTCGGCCCAGTATTCCGATTCAGGGCTATTCCGCGCGGTTCTCGCGCCGGATGTCCCGGAACAGGCCGTAGACCATCAGGGCGCCCACCACGGCACCCTGACCGATGAGCGTATACAGGTTCGTCGGATCCTTGTCGAAGAAGGGCGAGAGGTTGCCCAGGAGGAAGAACGGGAAATAGCCGGCGAAGCTCCAGAGGGCGGTGCTGATCGCGGTGCTGTCCATCGGGACCGACGGTCGCAGGAGCATCTGCAACCCCCACGCCGCGCTGGCCACGGCGAGCAGGTGAAGTTGCGGCTCGGTCAGGAAGCCGAGTTCGATGGTCGGGAGCTGGGTGACAGCCGCCAGGAGGAATAGCAGTGAGCTGAGGATCCGGATGGCCGCCTCGAAGGCGTTGCGTTCCCGCGTCGGGATGAGCTGGTCGGAGCCGAAGCCCGATGAGGTGCCGACCGACCGCGGCTGGCAACCGAGGCCCCAGAGCAGGCAGTCGAACAGAAAACGGATCACTCCGTGATCGCCTTGATGGCGGCCTTGAAGTCGGCGTTACCTTTGTTCGGGGTGCCGCTGTAGATCAGCTTCCCCTCGGCGTTGAAAAGCAGGCAGTGGCCGTCATGCGGGACTTCGAAGGGCGCATGCTCGATGCCGGCCTGGATGGTGAACTCGATTTTAAATTTCTTGGCGTACTCCGCGAGATCCTTGGCGACGAGACCTTTGCTCCAGGCCGAGCCGATGACGGTGACCTTCTTGCCGTGGGCTTCGTGGAGCTCTTCGAACTCCGGTGTCCACGCCGCCGCCCAGGAGTTACGGTTGCCGGAGAGGGTGCCCATGCAGACAATCGCGACAGCCTTACCTTTCAGCGCGCCTTCCGTGACGCGGGGTCCCGTGAGGTGGTTGCCGAGGTTGAAGTCGCGCAGGTGGTAGTTCTTCGTGCTCGGGTCCGCGGCGCCCAGCAAGCTGAGGGTGGAAAACAAAGCGAACAAGATGGGGCGCATGAGAGGGGCGAGCATCGGGGTGGCCTCATCGTGTCCCCCTTGCGGATGCAAGCAAGCCTCCCGACTCAGGCTGGGCGTTTGATATCGCGCCAGATGCCGACGATGAAGGCGGCTCCGAACAGGCATAGGCTCAGCCAGGTGCTTTCAGGCATCTCCTTCCGGCTGAAGACGTAGGCGGCGTAGGGCGTGAGGGTCCAGAAACCGACGTTGGTCGCGGTCCGGTCTCCCGGGATGTCCTTGCGGTAAACGGTCAGCGCTAGCCACAGGAGCGGCAGGATGTTGAGCCAG
>CAINSX010000364.1 GCA_903853185.1 uncultured Opitutia bacterium | reverse complement strand
GGCGATTGCCTCGGCAGCCTTGAATTCAAATGACGACAGGGAGACAGGCGTAACGCCCGACGCGGAACGCTTGGACAGGAACGATTCGCCAAGCAGGAGTTGGCGCGGTCCATGATGCTTCAGGAAACCGACTGGATAGCGCTTAAGCTCCTCCTCCACCCATCCGAGCACCTTGACCGTACCGGCGAGATTCGCGTCGGCGACCGGCGTGACATCGTAAGACGCCGACAAAGCTTTGTCGTCAGCTTGAGCCGTCCGGATTTCGATATCATACTGGGCCTTGAACCGGCCCTTCAGGTCAGTGAGCTGCTGGCCGGCGGGGATAGGTTCTGCCGCGATTAAAACCCCTAGACCGAAGCCCAAAAACATCAGGGCATGGCGAAGCGAGCGTTTCATGGGGGTATCGCTCAAAATGGGCTAATCTTCGCAGATGACCACCCTAAGTTTTGAACCAACCGCAGAGCCGTCCTAGGCAATAGATGAATCGAGCTGCCTTGGGTAGGGCGGGTTGTCCCTAACCCGCCGTTGAGAGGCAACTATGTCGTGACGCGGTCCCGACCCTACCCGAGGCAGGTGTGAGCGGTCGGGAAGTACCCAAATAAAAAGGCCGCCCAGATGGGCGGCCCTTTTCATGCGCTGACGCGGAGGCTTACTTAAGCAGTTCCTTGACCTTGGCTTCCATCGCGTCGGTCCAGATCTGGTAACCCTTTTCGTTCGGGTGCAGGAGGTCGGGCATGATGGTCTTGGACAGCGTGCCGTCGGCTTCGAGGAACTTGGCGCCGACATCGAGGAAGAAGACCTTCTTGTCGTCAGCGAAGCCCTTCACGATGGCGTTGGTGGCTTCGTTCTGCTGACGGAACTTGTCGTCCTTGTTCGCACCGCGAGGGAAGATGGCGAGGATGAGGATCTTGGCGTCGGGGCACTTCTTCTGGAGGCTGGCGACGATGGCCTTGATGCCTTCGGCGGTCTGCTCGGCGGTGCACTCATAGACGGCGCCGTTGAGCTCCTTCTGGGCGCGACCCTGGTGTCCGGTGTTGTTGGTGCCGATCATCAGGACGATCTCCTTCGGCTTGAGGCCGTCGAAGTTGCCGTGCTCGAGACGCCAGAGGACGTGTTCGGTGCGGTCGCCGCCGATACCGAAGTTCGCGGCCTTAAGGGGAGCCCAATTCTTTTCCCAGACGGCCTTGCCCTTGCCGTCCCAACCGTGGGTGATCGAGTCGCCGAGGAAGACGAGCTGGGCTTCGCCCTGCTTCGAGATGACGTTGAAGGATTCATGACGCTTCTCGGTGCCGGGGTGGAGCACCGGCTGGATGGCGTAGTTGGTCGCGGCCGAGGCGGCGACGAGGGACGCCACGAGGGCGACGAGGGACGTAATGCGGGTCTTCATGGGGGTAGGCGCACTCTGCCCTTCCCGCGTCCGCTGGCAAGCCAGAGTCAGGCAGGGCAAGTACGGCATAGACATTGAAAGCTTAACCATTTACCTCTTAAACCTTGGTAGCTCCCCACCCTCGCCGCTTACCCCGCCCCTTTCACCATGAGCAAATCTCTCAAACTTTTCCTGGCCGCTGCCGTCCTGCTCTCCGCCGCCATAGTCGCCATCCTGCTAAGGAAGGAATCCAAGCCGACTTGGGATGGAACGGCCATGCTGGCGCGCGCCGAAGCTTCGCTCGAAGGCTTGCCCGCGAAGGAAGCTGGTGAAATTCGCGCCCTGCTCGTGTCTTCGGGTCCACAACGCTACGACGATCGCGCCAGAGCCTGGATCAAGATCGCCTCCAAGGATGAGCTTAAGCCGATAGCGGATTATGCCGCGGCGAGCCTGCGCGCCATGGCCGAGACCGGCGACACCGAGGCGATGTGGCATCTTTACTTTGTCTTGACGATGCGCATCGCCACGGCCGATGAAGGCTTCAAGTGGCTGTACAAGGCGGCCCAGCTGGGACACCCACGCTCGAAATTTGACGTGGCTAAACGGGACTTCAGAGAACGCCCGGAAAAACTCCTCGAAGCCATGACAGCTTTAGCCAAGCAGGAAAACATGGGCGGCTACCAGGCCTTGTATTGGTTCGAACATGAATATGAAATCGGCGGAATCCTCCCCAAGGATCCAACGAAGAGTGCGGAATACCGTGCGCGCGCCATGGCGCTGGGCGAGAAACTATCCCCTCCCCACGAAAAGAAGTAAGCGCTCAGCCTTACTTGACCTCAGGCAAGGGGTAGTAGGCCACCTCGGCGAAGAAGAACTCCGCCATGTTCAATTTGGCGTAGTCGTAATGGCTGACGGCCTTGAGCACCGCCGACCGGCCGGCCTCATCGCCGGATAAGGCGACGACCGCGGCGGCGGCCAGAGGATTCCGCATCCAGGTGGCTTCGTAGTTCTTACGTGGGCCGCGCTTCTTCATGTCGCCGGTCTCGGAGAGGCGCTTGGCCTCGGCCTGCGTGGGCTGGGGGAACCAGGTCGTATACACGGCACGCCAGTCGGCGCTACCGAAGGCCTTCTGATCATTGTTGTCGAATTGGGCGCACGTCTCGACAGCCGGCAAAGCGAACTGCGCAGTCACGGACAGCCCCTTGAGATACGCGGCCTTCGCGGCCGGCTCCGTCTCGACGGCGGCGAGCTTCGCCAGCCCTGCCTGGCTGCCGACGTAAATCCAGAGCTGGGCCTTCTGGAGTGTCGGGATAAAAGATAGGTCGCGCGGGCATCCCAGCGCACAGATCTCCTGGCGCGTCTCGGCGGACTTCGCCGGCTTCGCAGCAAGGGCCTGGCGGTAACGCTCCAGCCAGACGGCGTCGCCCGTCATCTCATGCGTGGCGCGGAGCATATACAGATAACGCACCACATCACGGAAGTGCTCGCCCTGGAAGCCGCCGCGGAAGTCGCCCTTGAACGCGCCGTCGCAAGGCACGCGCCAGCCATTCCCCTCCAGGACATCAGCGACCTCACGCACCTTGGCGACCAGGACCTTCCGCTCTTCCGCTCTTGGGATATCGCTGCGGAGATAAGCATGCATGCCGAGGAACCACGGGTGCATCTGGTCGTCAGAGCTCAGCGGATAGTGACACTTGCCGTCCGAGCCGACACCGCGAGCGACGAACCCAGGGACGTCGGACACGGAGGCGCACTTAAGGAGGCCTTGCGAAAGTTTCCGAGCCTGCTCCTTGTCCGCGGCCGCGCCGGAGCGGCGGGCGCGCTCGACCATGGCATTCAAATACATACCGGTGAACATCGGCCCGTTCTCGATCGGGCTCCACCAGCCGATGGCGTTGGGCTTGCCCAAGCGGCAGTCTTCCGGGGTCGGCAGCTCTCCGACGTAATCACGCACGATGCCGTGCTCGTCGACGAAGCGCTTCCAGATTTCTGCATGGGCCTTCTCAACGGCTTGAGCGGGTTCAGTCTTCACCACGAGTTCCTTCACCACGGCGTCGAAGGCCGGCTTGGGGTGCCCTTGGCGATCGAAGAGCAGCGGGTGGTTGACCCGCTTCCACGGGAAGTCGTTCAGCCAGCTCTGGCCGTCATGCAGGTTCCAGAACGAGACGCGGGCGATGACGTCGTCATACTTACGGAAGAGACGGAAGAGCTTCGCGTACTGCTCAGCTTGGCGGGCGAGGATCTCGGGAGGACAACCATCGACGTAGGGATTGATCTTCGCCATCTCGGCGCGGTGCTTGTTGCCGTCGGCCCACCAGCGACCCCGAGGGATGACGTCGATATCGAGCTCGCTGACCACGGCCTTCATGCCGATGCCACGCAGAGCGATTAGGGTCTTCTCCAGCGCCTCATAGGGTACGCGGTCGATCTCGTAGTGCCCTTGCAGGCCGACGGCATGGATCGGCGTGTTCCGCGCCTTCAGCCGGGCGAGCAGACCCAGCATCTTCTCCCGCTT
>CAINSX010000363.1 GCA_903853185.1 uncultured Opitutia bacterium | reverse complement strand
TGGTCTCGGATTACGTCGTCACCCAGAAGGACATGGAAGGGCTGACTAATCCCGCTGATTCGGTCGGCCTGGCCTCGTATGGCGTCGACGAATGGCCCTATGCCCCCGGCGCCCTCGACGGTCATGTCGCGCTCATGGGTGGATACTATTCGATGCTCTACCTTGAGCAGGAACACCGTGGCATCTACCGGATTCCCTATCGCTCGATTGTCCCGAAAAAGGATCAGTGCACCAATCTCCTCGTCCCCGTCTGTGTGTCCGCCAGCCACATCGCCATGACCTCCATCCGGATGGAGCCCGTCTGGATGATCCTCGGCGAATCGGCCGGCGTGGCTGCTTCGATGGCCGTGAAGTCGGGCTCATCCGTCCAGGGCGTGCCTTATGCGGAACTTTATCCCAAGCTTCGGGCGCTGGCCCAGAAGGTCGAGATCCCGAAGAAGAAAGAGGCTAAGGCGAAGTAGGCCCGGCGATCCTGAGGTCCGTGACGACCTTCCCGCCGACGAGGTGCTCGGTGATGATGCGGTCGAGGTTCTCGGGCGTGCACTGGCCGTACCAGACCCCTTCGGGGTAGACCACGGCGACGGGCCCAGCGACGCAGACGCGTAGGCAGTCGGCCTTCGTGCGCTGGATGCCGCCTTTCTCGGAGAGTCCCAGCTGCTTCAGGCGCGTCTTCAGGTGTTCCCAGGACTTCGCCGCGAGCTCGCCGCCGCAGCACGCCTGCTCGGTCGATTTCACGCAGAGGAAGATATGCCGGCGAGTGGCGCCCAATCCCAACGCCTCGGCTGCGCGGGTGGCTTCCGGGTTCATTCGAACCGCGGGATCAGGCCGTCCTTCTCGAGCTTCAGGAACAGCTCGCGGCTGAACCAGGCGTCGTTGGCGGCGTATTGGATCTGACGTTCGTCGAGCGGTTTCGCCCAATTGGAAGTCTGCACCTTCTTTGACTTCTTCATCTGCAGTTGCAGGAAGTGGGCGGCGAGGGCCTGGAGGCCTGTGTTTACCAGACCGGTCTTCTTCGTGTGATCGGCGATGTCGATGAAGGCGCGGTCGTCGAACGGCGCACGGGCGCGGAGGTTCTTGACGTCATCGCGGACGGCGACGCCGACCTTGGCCTGGCGTTCGTTGCAGAGGACCGGGAAGGCGAGGGGGATGCCGCCGCAGTGATCCAGACGGAAGACGAAGATGTGGTGCTCACCGGCCAGCTGCAGAATCGAGGGCAGGTTGTATTCGCCGCGGGTGTGGGACGGCTTGGTCTCAGTGTCGAAACCCAGGACGCGGTCGCGGGCGAGGGAAGCGATGGCCTTTTCGGCATCCTTCTCGGATTCGATCAGTTCAATCGGGCCGGTCCATTCGCCGACCGGAAGGGATTCGATAAAATCTTTTTCAATGCGGATACCGCCCTGGCCGCGTCCGCCCTGGCTATTGGCTTGGGCTTCGGCGCCCTGTTCGGCGGGTTCTGGCTGGTTTTCGGACTCTTCCACGAGGGGAAGGCAAAGCAGCCACCGCCCATTGGCAACCAGAGACTAGGAAGGGTGGGAAAAAAGCGTTGACCGTGCCCGTGCCGTCACGTTTGTTTAACTTCCCATTTAACGGGGCCTTAGCTCAGCTGGTAGAGCGCTTGCATGGCATGCAAGAGGTCGTCGGTTCAAGCCCGATAGGCTCCACCATTCAAAACCGGCCGTCTTCCCTCGGGGAGGCGGCCGGACTCTTTGCCGGCGATCAAGCCTAGGTTCAGCGCAGTACCAGGGTCAGCAGGGCGCGGCAGTCCGTCTGCAGGCGCGCTTCGACGGCGGTGTTCTCGCGGGTGACCTTGCCGACCGACTCAGCGCAATTCTCAAGGGCCTTCTTGAGGACCATCAGCTCACCCTTGGAGGCCTTGGCCTCGGGCTTGTCCGCAAGGTCCCCGGCCATCTTGGCGTACTTATCGAAGGTCTTCTTCATGGCTTCACGGTCGGCGGTCGAGCGACGGAGCATCATCCAGATCGGCTTACCCTTGGTGCCGCCTTCGGCGAGCATGCGTAGGTAGCCAAACGTATTGAAGGCGCGGACGTCCGCTTCGAAATCTTTCTTGGCGGCAGCCTCGGCGGCCTGGTTTTCAGCTGAACGCGTCTTGGTCTTAGCCGCGGCAGCCTTGGCCTTCGGAGTCAGGGCCTTGGTTGGAGTCTTCTCCTTGGGTTCTTCGGCGACGGGTTCGGCCTTGGGGATGGGCTCATTCTTGCCGGCGACCTTGCTGGCGCGCTTGAGGTCATCGAACCCGGCCCAGAACTGGGCTTCTTCGATTTGGAATTCAGTGCAGACGGCATCGATCTTATTTTGCGCAAGGTTGATGCCCTTGAGGCCGTCCTGCAGGGAGATGGAGAGGATGGCTAGGAACGACTTCGTGTCGGTGGCGGTGGCCTCCTGGGCGAAAGGATCGGCCTCAGCCTCCTTCTTGGTCATCTTCTTTTCAGCTTTCGCTTCAGCCAGCAGTTGCTCGCGTTCAGCCCAGACCTTCGCGTTGTTCTTCTTGATCCAGTCGAGGTCGAGGTCTTCCCATTTATAATTCAGCACGGCATCGGAATCTAGGCGCTTCACCATGATGGCGGTCTCGTCCTGCGTGATGTACTCGAAGGTGATGATGGTGGCATTGCCGGTACGGCGCAGCTGGACGGTCTCGGCGAAGGCCGGGAGGGAAGCCAAGGCGAGGGCGGCGATGAGGAAGCGGCGAACGGGGTGCACGGTCGGAAGCGTGGGTGAGGGGTGGTGGGTCGGCAAATCAAGAACACCGCCAGGGGCGGAGGGTTGCGACCAGCACCAAGCAAAAGACCGCCTCGAGGGCGGTCTTTTGTGGAAGGTGGGGGTTAGCCCTTACTTGCCCTTAGCCTCAAACTTGGGGAGCAGGTAGTTGGCGCAGGAGTCGAGAGAGGCCAGCTGGACGTAGTCAGCTTCCGGGACTTCGATGCCGTGCTTCTTGCGGAGTTCCATGACGATATCCAAGAAATCCATGGAATCCAGGGAGAGCTGGTCGCGAAGGCGAACCTCCGGTTTGACGGCGGTCAGGTCCTCGTCCGGCGCGATGTCGGCGATGATATCGAGAACCACCTGCTTGATGTCGTCCTTAGTCATGTTTACAGGGTTTGTTTCAAACGCCCAAACCCTGTCAGGCAACCCCATATTTCTTAACAATGAGGGCGGAATTGATGCCGAGCATGCCGAAGGAGTTGTTCAGGATGGTATCCACCCGGGCGACCTTGATCGGCTGGTTGATCACGAGGCCCGGCATGGCGCATTCGGGGTCCAATTCATCGATATTGATGGTCGGGTGCACCCAATTATCCTCAAAAGAGGGGAGATTGCCCGCTAATTCAAGGGCGCCGGCCGCCCCCATGCAGTGCCCGATAAAGCTCTTGGTGTTGTTAATCTTAGTGTCAGGGCAGTCGGTGAAGACGTTCCGGAGGGCGGTGCATTCCTGGATGTCTCCCAGGGCCGTCGCGGTGGCGTGGGTGGAGACGATATGGATGTCCTGCGGCTTCATGCCGGCGCGCTGGAGGGCCATGCGGACGCACTCTGTCTGGCGTTCTGGGTTAGGTAGGACGGCGTCGGTGGCGTCGGAATTGATGCACCAGCCGGCGATCTCGGCGATGATGCGGGCGCCGCGGGCGAGGGCGTCGTCGAGACGCTCGAGGACATAAATCGCGCCGCCTTCGGAGATGACGATGCCGTTGCGGTTCTTGTCGAAGGGTCGGGAGGCCTTGGTGGGGTCCTCGTGGGCGCCGAGCGCTCCCTGATTCTTGAAGCCGGCGAAGATGCCGAAGGTGTGGATGGATTCGGAGACGCCACCAGCGAAGGCGATGTCGACCTCTCCGAGCTGCAACATCTGGGCGGCCTGGATGAGGCCGGCGTTACCTGCGGCGCAGGCGGCGCCGATGGTATAATGCGGGCCGGTGATGCCCATATTCATCGTGACCTCGCCGGCCGGGTTATTCGCCACGGTGCGGGGGTTGTGATGGTGCGTCCAGTACTTGGTGTCGTTGCCGAACTGGGAGATATTGTGGATCTCATTCTCGGTCTCGACGTTGCCGTGCTCGGTGATGCCGAGGTACACGCCGACGCGGGATTTCTCGACCTTGTCCCAGTCGAGGCCGGAATCGCCTAGGGCCTCGCGGGCACAGAAGATGGAGATGGAGCCGACGCGGGTACCGTTGCGGATTTCCTTCCGCTTCTGCCACTTCGTGGCGTCGAAGTCGCAGACGCCAGCGGGGTGCTTGCCCATGTGGCGTACGTCGATCACGGCGATACGAGCCTTGCCGGCGAGCAGGTTGGCCCGGAACTCGCCCAACGAGTTTCCGTTGGGGGCGGTGAGGCCGAGGCCGGTGATGACGATGCGGGGCTTGGAGGACATCTGACGACCTCCCATCAAGCGTCCGCAGGGCATGAAGTCAAACTCCGCTCCCCGCTTGCCCTTGCCAATTGGCCCCCTTGCCATTCTCTGAAGGCAGATGTCCCAGCCGATCAAGTGTTCGCTCTGCGAGGAGGCCGCCACGGTCCACCTCTCCCAGGTCGTCCATGGCAACGTCACGAAGGTGCATCTTTGCGAGGCCTGCGCCCAGAAGGGTGGGGCGACCGATCCGGCCGTATTCCAGTTGGCTGACGCCCTGACGACCGCTTCCCCGGCCCCGACGCTCACCTGCCCGAAGTGCGGTTTCACCGATATCGATTTCCGTAAGCGCGGTCGCCTGGGCTGCCCGTCCTGCTGGGAGACATTTGGCGACGCCCTTGGCGGCTTGCTCCTGAAGGTGCAGCACGAGGCTTCCCATGTCGGCCGCACGCCTGTCGGCACGATGCCCACGGGCCAGCTTCGCCGCCGCCTCGACGCTGCCCGGCTCGAGATGGAGAAGGCCATCTCAGCCGAAGATTACGAAGCCGCCGCCCGCCTGCGCGATGAGATCGCCGGCCTCGAGCAACAACTCGCGACTGCCTGACCATGTCCTCCGTCGAAGATATCCTCGCCGCCGAAAACGAACTGACGCACCTGCTCGGCGCGCAGCAGGCGGTCGTGCTCAGTACGCGCATCCGCCTCGCTCGTAATCTCGATGGGATGCCTTTCCCGGGCTGGGCCAAGGTGCCGCAGCGTAAGGAAATCTCCGACCGTTGCATCGAAGCCCTGGACGCCCTTCCGAAGTTCCGTCGCGGCCACGTACTGCGTATGGGCGAACTCGCCGACCGAGATCGCGCCGTACTCGTCGAACGCCATCTCGTCTCGAAGGAACTCGCCGCTGGCAAGAGCGGCGCGGCCGTCATTAGCCGCGACCAGACCTGCTCGGTGATGGTCAATGAAGAGGACCATCTGCGGATCCAAGTCGTCAAGGCTGGCTGGCATCTTCGCGGTACTTGGCACATCGCTGAACAGCTCGACGACGCCCTCGGCGGCTCGCTGAAGCTAGCTTTCTCGGATCGCCTCGGCTACCTCACCGCCTGTCCCACCAACGTCGGCACGGGCCTCCGCGCCTCTGCGATGGTGCACCTGCCCGGCCTCTGCCTCGCCGGTCATATGGATAAGGTCTCTCGCGCGCTCAATCAGGACGGCCTCGCCGTCCGCGGCTGGCTCGGCGAAGGCACCGAGGCCGCTGGCAATGTCTTCCAGATTTCCAACCAGCAGACCCTCGGCCTTTCCGAAGAGGCGATTCTCAAGCACCTTGGCGGCTGGATTAAGAACGTGGTCGAGCAGGAGTGGAACGCTCGCCGCAAACTCGCGCAGGAAGAGGGCGAGAAGTTTGTCGACCGCCTCGCCCGTTCCCTGGGCGTGCTGCGCTCGGCCCGCTTGCTCACGAGCTCCGAGGCGATGAACATGCTTTCTCACCTCCGCCTCGCCTGTGATATGGGCTGCTTGCCCGAAGAACGCCGTCACCTTGTCGATCGCCTGATGATCGAGGGCCAGCCTGCCCACGTGCAGGCACGCGCTGGTCAGGAACTCGACAGCGACGGACGGGATCGTCGGCGCGCCACGGTGGTCCGCGAAGCGCTGAAAGATTTCCCCGAAGTCGCCCCGCCGACCGCTTAGTCAGCCTTGGGCGGGTTGTTCGCGCGGTCCTTGCGGGTCATCTCGTCCAACAGGGCCTGGACCCGCGCCACGCCGCCGGTGATATCGTCTTCGGTGAAGAGGATGTCCGGAGAGTGCTTCATCTGCAGGATGCCGCCGACGGTCGAACGGAGCTCGGTGCGCACGCGCTTCAGGAACGCACGTGCCTTTTTGCGCACAGCGTCGTCACCCGAGACGGCGTAACCCACGCGGCACTGACGGAGGTCGGGAGAGACGGTCGCGACGGTGATTGTGATCAGCGCGGCTTCCGTGGGCCAGTTCTGGCGCAGCGCGGTAGAGACCTCGCGCTGGACCAGTTCGGCGACCCGGAGCTGACGTTGGGACATAAGTCTTAGAGAGACGGACGCGTCTGCAGCATCTCGATGGCTTCGATGATGTCGCCAGGCTGGTACTCGTCGTAGCCGCCGAGCTTGATGCCGCACTCGAAGCCGGCCTTGACCTCGGAGGCGTCGTCCTTGAAGCGACGCAGGGTCTCGACCGGGCCGTTGTGGATGATCTTGCCGCCGCGCACCACGCGCGCCTTGGCGGCGCGACGGATGAGGCCTTCGGTGACCATGCAACCTGCGACTTTGTGTTCCTTGCCGAGAGGGAAGACGGCGCGCACTTCGGCGGCCCCGAGCTTGTTCTCGCGGACTTCGGGGTCCAGGAGTTCGGTCATGGCTTCCTTTACGAGCGTGATCAGCTCGTAGATGATGTCATGGGTGATGAGACGGACGCCGGTACGCTTGAGCTGCGGCTGGACTCCGTTTTCAAGCTTGGTGTCGAAGGCGACGATGAGGGCCTTGGAAGCCTCGGCGAGCGAGACGTCGCCCTGGGAGACAGGGCCGACGGACCCGCCGACGATCTCGAGGCGGACCTTGTTCGACTTGATCTCGACGAGACAGCCTTCGAGGGCTTCGAGCGTGCCTTTGACGTCGGCCTTGAGCAGAACGCGGAGGACCTTCTCCTTGTCCTGGACGAGGGCGGCCATGAGGCGTTCGAGGTCCGTCATGCCGGGGCGGGCACCGGTGTTCGGAGCCTGCTGCACCGCTTCGGCGGCCTTGCGGGCGGCGAGGGCGGCCTCTTCGGCGATCTCGCGGGCTTCGCGGTCGTTCTTGACGGTCTTGAATTTGGTGCCGGGGGCCGGGACGGCGTCCCAACCGAGGATGAGCGCCGGAGCGCCGGGCGTGGCGGAAGGCATGCGGTTGCCACGCTCATCCATGAGCGCGCGCACTTTGCACCAGGTCTCGCCGCAGACGAAGGAGTCGCCGGGCTTGAGCGTACCCTTCTGGACGATGACCGTGGCGGTAGGGCCGCGGCCGGTCTCCATCTGGGATTCGATGACGACGCCCTGGGCGGGGCACTTCGCGTTGGCTTTAAGGTCGAGGACTTCGGCCTGAAGGAGAATCGATTCGAGGAGCTCCGTCATGCCGGTACCCTTGAGCGCCGACACGGGGCTGGTGATGGTTTCGCCACCCCAGTCTTCCGGGGTGATATTGCGTTGCTGCATCTGCTGCTTCACGCGGTCGATGTTCGAGCCCTTGGCGTCGACCTTGTTGATGGCCGCCACGATGGCGCTGGCATGCTTTTGGGCGAACTTGAGGGCTTCCTCGGTCTGCGGCATGAAGCCGTCGTCCGCCGCCACGACGAGCACGGCGATATCGGTGACAGAGGCGCCACGTTCGCGCATCTTGGCGAAGGCGGCGTGGCCGGGAGTGTCGAGGAAGGTGACGGTCTTTCCCTTGTACTCGGGCTTCTCGCCCTGGTAGGAGACGGAGTAAGCGCCGATGTGCTGCGTTATGCCGCCGGCTTCACCCGAGACGACGTTGGTCTTGCGGAAGAAGTCGAGGAGGGTGGTCTTGCCGTGGTCGACGTGGCCGAGCACGCAGACGACGGGCGGGCGCGAGGTCATGAGCGCCGGATCGTCTTCGGAAGGCTTCTCGACCTTCTTGACGGGCTGGACGCCTTCGCCGCGGTGGCGGATCTCCAGCGTGTAGCCGTGGCGTTCGGCGACCTTGCGGGCGTCGGCTTCCTCGATGACGGAGGAGACGCTGACGACCTTGTTAAGCTCCATCAGGTTACCGATGACCTGGAAGGGCTTCAGGTTGAGCGCGATCGCGAAGTCGCGCACCACGATGGGCGGGCGGACAGTGATGGCACCTTTGCTGCCAGGGGCGGCTTGGTTGCCGGTGGCGGCAGGACGGTTGACGACCGGCGCGATGGGCGGCCGAACGACCGGAGGGACGTTGGCCGGACGCGAGGGGACGGGCGGAGGCGTGCTGACAACGATAGGCGGCAGGTCAGCCTTGGCCGGAGTTGCTGCGATCGACGGACGAGGGACAATCGGGGTGGCCGGCGGGCGGGCGGCCGGAGGCGGCGACGGGGCGATGCTCGGGCGAGGAGGCATGCTCACCGGGGGCGGCGTGCCAGGCTTGGCGACGGGCGCGACCGGCTTGGCTGGCTCGGGAGCCTTCGGGGCTTCGACGATCGGTTCAGGCGCGGGCTCGGCCTTCTTCGGGAGCTTGTCGTCGGCGAAGGTTAGGAAGTCGTCGCGGTAGGTCTTACCGAAGTTGCTCGAAGCCGCGGGCTTCTTTCCTTCGGTGTAGACGTAGTCCTTGTAGTCAGGACGAGCGACCACGAACTGGTCGACCAGGGCGAGCAGCACCTTGACCTCGATGCCGAGCTCCTTGGCCACGTCGCTGAAACGCTGCGTGGCCGCGGGCTTCTTGGCTTCGGATTTCTTCTTCTCGGTCATGTGCGCGTGCGAAGGGTGGCGATAGGGTGAGGTGCGGAAGGATTACGAACGACGGCCCTTGGCGTAGGCGGCGAGGACGGCTTCGACCTCTTCGGTCGGAATGCCGCTTTCCTTGAAGTCTTCCACGGTCGCGCCTTCGAGGGCTTCGACGCTGGAGATGCCGAGACCAACGAACTTGGCGATGAGTTCGGCTGGGAGGCTGAGCTGCTCTGCGATGCGGACGGCGGCGTCACCAGCCTTGGCTTCGAAGCTTTCAGCGGCGTGCGTGGCCTTCTGGATATTGAGGCCCCAGCCCATGAGCTTGGAGGTCAGGCGGGCGTTGCGACCCTTGCTGCCGATGGCGATGCGCATGTCGTCCTCGTCCACTTCGAAGTGAATGGAGCGGGTGCGTTCGTCGATGCGGACGTTGCGCGGCTTAGCCGGGCGGATGGCTTCCTCGAGCAGCTTGAGCGGCTCGGCATGGTAGCGGATGATATCGATCTTCTCGCCGCCGAGTTCCTTGACGATATTGCGGACGCGGGCGCCACGGGCGCCGACGCAGGCGCCGACGGGGTCGACCTTGGGGTCGCGAGAATCCACGGCAATCTTGGTGCGATAGCCCGGATCACGTGCCATGGCGGCGATGGTGACGGTCTTATCGGCGATCTCAGCGACCTCGAGCTCGAGGAGGCGACGGACGAACGCCGGGTTGGCGCGGGAGAGCACGAACTCGCGGCCGCGCTGCGGGTCTTCGCGGATTTCGAGGAGGAGGCAGCGGATGCGGTCGCCGGTGCGGAATTCGTCGCCGTGGCAGCGTTCCTTGTGGGTGAGGACGGCTTCGGCGGTGCCGAGTTCGATGATAACGTTGCCGCGTTCGGTGCGACGGACGGTGCCGGTGACGATGTCGCCGACCTTATCCTTATACTCCTGGAAGACCTGGTCCTTCTCAATCTTGCGGAAGCGCTGGTTGAGCAGCTGCTGGGTGGTCTTGGCGGCGATGCGTCCAAGGTCGGCCACGTTGATGGGCTTGCGGACTTCCTGTCCGACCTTGACGTCGGCCTCGATGAGGGAGGCGGCGACCGGGTTGATCTCCTGGAGAGGGTCCGACACGGAGTCGGTCACACGGAGGACGACGAAGGCGTCGAGCTTACCGGAGACGGGGTCGGCGTTGATCTCGACGTTCTGGCCGGCCATGACCGATTTCTCGACGGACGACTTGATCGCCTCGACGATCAGGGCGCAGGCCTCTTCTTTTTTGATGTTCTTCTCCTTTTCGAGATATTGGAGGAAGGGTTTGATATCGACGCTCATGGTGATGGGTGCGGGTTTTCGGTGAAATGATTTGGGGACAAAAAAAGCGGGTCCGGCAGGACCCACCTCGGTAAAGGTGAACTGACGCCTACCTTGGGCACCCCCGGGGGGATGTCAAGTGCGGTAAGCCCGGCCAGCCGGAGGGTTCCGCTTGCCCCCCGGGGGTCTTCTCGGAACCTTTCCCTATGGCCGACGAAAAAGTAATCTTCACGATGACGGGGGTCACGAAGTACTTCGAAAAGAAACCCGTTTTCCGCGATATTTCCCTCTCCTATTACTATGGGGCAAAAATCGGCGTCCTCGGCCTCAATGGCTCGGGCAAGTCCACGCTGCTCAAAATCATGGCAGGGGAGGACAAGGATTTCGACGGCGCGATCAGCCAGGTTCCGGGCTACACGCTCGGCTACCTCGCTCAGGAGCCCCGTCTCGATGAACAGCTCACGGTCCAGGAGTGCGTGATGCAGGCCGCTGGTCCGATGAAGGCTCTCCTCGAGGAATACGATGAAACATTCGTGAAGGTATCGGAGACCGACGACGCCAAGGAGCAGGAGAAGATCCTGGCCCGCCAAGGCGAGATCCAGACGATTCTTGATACGCGCGGCGGCTGGGATCTCGACGCCCGCATCGAGATGGCGATGGAAGCCCTGCGCTGCCCGCCCGGCGAAGCGATCGTCTCCGCACTCTCCGGCGGCGAGAAACGTCGCGTGGCGCTCTGCCGCCTGCTGCTGATGGAGCCGGACATTCTCCTGCTCGACGAACCGACCAATCACCTCGACGCCGACACGGTCGCCTGGCTCGAGCGACACCTGCAAGGCTACAAGGGAACGGTCATTGCGATCACGCACGACCGCTACTTTCTCGACAATGTCGCCGGCTGGATTCTCGAACTCGACCGCGGTCGTGGCATCCCTTGGAAGGGCAACTACTCTTCTTGGCTCCAGCAGAAGCAGCAGCGCCTCGAGATGGAGGAGAAGCAGTCCGCCGCCCGTTCTCGCTCGATGGAGCGCGAACGTGAGTGGGCCGGTGCTTCGCCCAAGGCCCGCGTGGCCAAGAACAAGGCCCGTCTCCGCGCCTACGAGCAGATGCTCACTCAGGATCAGAACCTCCAGGAGAAGACGGCCGAGATCTGGATTCCGCCCGGCCCGCGTCTCGGCGGCGCGGTCATCGAGGCCCGCGGGCTCTCCAAGGGCTACGGCGACCGCATCCTCATGGATGACGTCAATTTCACGCTCCCCGCCGGCGGCATCGTCGGCGTGGTCGGCCCCAATGGCGCTGGCAAGACGACACTCTTCCGCATGATCACCGGCCAGGAGAAGCCCGACAAGGGCACGCTCACGGTCGGTGAGTCGGTGAAAATCGCTTACGTCGACCAGTCGCGCGATTCACTCCCCTCTGAAGCACCGCTATGGTCCGCGATCTCCGATGGTCAGGACATGGTCCACCTCGGCAAGATTATGGTGCCGGCCCGCGCCTATGCGGCGCGCTTCGGCTTCACGGGCGACGTCCAGCAACGCAAGGTCGGCCTGATGTCCGGCGGCGAACGTAATCGCATCCACCTTGCCCGTCTCATCAAGGCCGGCGCAAACGTGCTCCTGCTCGACGAGCCGACCAACGACCTTGACGTGAACACGATCCGTGCGCTCGAAGATGCCCTCGAGGGCTTCGCAGGCTGCGCGGTGATTGTCACCCACGACCGCTGGTTCCTCGATCGCGTGGCCACGCACATCCTCGCTTTCGAGGACAATAGCACAGTGGTCTGGCACGAAGGAAATTACGGGGACTACCTCGAAGACCGGCGCAAGCGCCTCGGCCTCGACTCGGATACGCCGCGTCGTCCGAAATACCGTCGCCTTACGCGCTGAGTCGCTGCGCGGTCTTCAGCCGCTGCTTCCATGCCCCGGCTGTCGCCGCAAACGTGGTCAGCTGCAGGTCGCTCATGCGCCAGCCCCAGTTGCCTTGCGGATTGCCAGGCGTGTTGAAGCGCGCCTCGTCTCCCAGTCCGAGGAGATCTTGGACGGGGATGAAGGCGGCGATGCCGGGCGAGGCCAGCGCGGCTTCGGCGAGCGTGATATGCGGCGCATCCATCGTGCCGAAGACCGCTTCGACTCGGGTGCGCTCTTCGGCGGAGGCTTGGGCGTACCAGCCGACCACGGTGTCGTTGTCATGCGTGCCGGTGTAGACGACACGGTCGGAGGTGATGTTTTCCGGGAAGTGCGGATTACCTTCAGGCGGCCCGCCGAAACCGAACTGTAGCACCGACATGCCGGGTAGGCCCGAGGCCTTACGGAGCACGTCGACGCCGGGCGAAAGCAGACCGAGGTCTTCAGCGACGAGCGGTAGGCCGGAGAGTGCACCGGTGAAGGCTAGCCCGGGGCCGTCGAGCCATTGGCCCTCTCGGGCGTTGGGCGCGCCGGCGGGCACGCTCCAGAAGTCATGGATGCCGCGGAAGTGGTCGATACGAATCGCGTCGAAGAGCTCGAGGTCGTGGTGCACGCGCGCCTTCCACCAGGTGAAGCCGTCGGCGGCATGTCGCTCCCACGCGTAGAGCGGATTGCCCCATAGTTGCCCGTCGGCGGCGAAGTAGTCGGGCGGGACTCCGGCCACGGCGAGCGGCCGGCCCGCTTCGTCGAGCTGGAAGAGCTCTGGTCGGGTCTTGGCGTCGCAACCATCGGCGGAGACGTAGATGG
>CAINSX010000362.1 GCA_903853185.1 uncultured Opitutia bacterium | reverse complement strand
CCGGAGTCGGACCGGAGCTCCTCTCCAGCTGGCTGAAGGCTCACCCGCAGTCGGCGAGATCCGTCGTGCCCATCGGCCCGTCCGACTGGATCGCGCAGCTCGGCCAAGGCATCGCCGTCGGCCCCAAGAATTTCGTCACCCGTCCAGGCAAACCAGACGATGCCGGCCAACTCGTCGCGATTGAAGCGATGGAGATGGCGGCGCGAGGTGTCACTAGTGCGCGTTTCTCCGCAGTCGTCACGGGCCCCGTGAACAAGAAGGGCCTCGCCGGGGTGGGTTACTCTTTCCCAGGTCAGACGGAATTCTTCGCGTCGCACTGGAGCGGCGAGCCCGTGATGGCCTTCGCTGGAGGCAAGATGACCGTGGGGCTCGTCACCTGGCACATCCCGCTTTCCGAAGTCCCTCGCACCGTCACAGGTGCGGACATCCGTCGCACGGTCCTCGCCCTGATCTCCCTCCGCGTGAAGCTCGGAGACCGCAAGCCGCGCATCGCCGTGTGCGGCCTGAATCCCCACGCCGGCGAAGCAGGCCTGCTCGGCAAGGAAGACGACGCCGTCATCCGTCCGGCCATCGAAGCCCTGCGTGCCGAAGGCCATGAAGTCGTCGGCCCGCTACCGGGCGACACCGTCTTCCATCGCCACCTACAGGGCGAATTCGACGCCGTCGCGGCCATCTACCACGACCAAGGCCTCGCGCCACTGAAGGCTGTCGACTTCTCGACCTCCGCCAACCTCAGCCTCGGATTGAAGCACGTGCGCACGAGCCCGGACCACGGCACCGCCTACGAGATTGCGGGCCAAGGCAAGGCAGACCGCGGCAGCTTCGATTCAGCGATGCGCCTCGCACGCCTGCTTTCGGCCTGATGCGCGCACTGCTCCTCTGGCTCGCGATGTGCCACGCGCTCAGCGCTGGCGAACATCGTATCGCTAGCTACAGCCCCGGCGCGACGCGCACCCTACTTGACCTCGGTTGCTCCGCGGAGATCGTGATGGCCACGCGCTGGTGTCCGTTGCCGAAAGAGCATCCTGCCGCGCGCGATGCCGACGTCTTCCTGCCCGACCTGGAGCGCCTGCTTGGGGCGAAGCCTGACCTCGTGATCCTGCCGCGCATGGCCAACCCGCTCTGGGCGGAGAAATGCGCGAAGGCCGGCCTGCGCACCCTCGTGCTCAATCCGGAATCAGGCAACGCCGTCGGCAAGGATATCCTTCTCCTTGGCGAAGCGACCGGTCGCATCGACCAAGCGCAACGACTCGCCGGCGAACTGTCGATGCGGCCGACAAAAACAACTCGCACGATCATCATCATCTGGGACGGAGTCATGGCCGGGCCAGATAGTTATCTCGCCGAGCCATTGGCGGCGGCCGGATTGAAGTCCGCACTGACCCGAGGCTCGTGGATCAAGTTCGACTGGGAAATCATCGCCACCGTGAAGCCGGATGCGGTGCTCTGGATTCAGGACTCTCAGACGGATAGCCCCATCACGCCAGGGCCAGGGAAAATCGTCGAAATGGGGCGGATACCGGGAGTCAGGGATCTGCTGTGCCTTAAAAATAAACATATTTATCAGGCCAATAGTGGTAGCAACTGGTTGCCTGGCAGTGGTTTAACAAAAATAAAGGGCGATCTAGGTGGTATCCGCGCAGAGGCCGAGTAGTAGGGTGTCTCACTCCCGGGAATGGCCTGCGACCGGTTGACTTGGGCTAGATATCGGCGATCATATCATCCTCCCATGAACTCCAAGTTCCTCAAGCTCCTCACTCTCACCGTCGGCATCCTCGCCCTCTCCGCCGCCTTCGTCAGCGCCGAAGAACCCAAGAAGGATGACGGTAAGTGCCCCAACTGCCCTTGCGAAAAGGAAAAGCCTAAGGCCATCGTCTCCGAAGAACCCAAGAAAGACGACGGCAAGTGCCCTTGCGAAAAGGAAAAGCCCAAGGCTATCGTCGCTGTCGACGAACCCTCGAAGGATGGCAAGTGCCCCTGCGAGAAGGAAAAGCCTAAGGCCTAATCGGCTCGCACAGGCGATCAAAGGACGAACCGCTCGGTTCGTCCTTTTTGTTGGCTTAGAAAGTCAGCCTCAACTCGGCGCGCACAAAAGCCGGGAAGTCATCATGCACAGCGAAGCCCTTGCTGGCGGCCTGCAAAAGCTCTTCTGGCTTGGCGGCGCCGCTGCGCATGGCGCAGGAACGGATGCCGGCGTTAAGTCCGGCTTCCCAGTCCGAGACACGGTCGCCCGTCATCCAGCAGCGGGAAGCGTCGAGACCATGTTCAGCGATCTTCTCCAAGATAAAGCGGGGGCTCGGCTTGCGATAAAGCGAAGGTTCATCGGGACGCTCGGGCGCCGCCTTGATCTCCAGGATGCCAGGTGCCGGCAACGCGAGTAGCTCCAGCATGCGTCGATTGCAGGCCTCGTACTGCGCCCAAGTAAAGATCCCGCGATTGATGCCGCTCTGATTGGTCAGCACGAAGAGACGGTAGCCAGCACGTAGGCAGGCCTCCAAGGCGGGCTTGACCCCGGGAATTAGCTCAATCTGGTCCTCCCGGCAGGTATGATGATGGTCGCGGATCAGGTTGCCGTCGCGATCAAGGAAAAGGGCGGGATGGCCGGGCATCAGGCCAGCCAAACAAACCTGCCCACAATCGCAAGGGAATGGAAAGGGGGCTTGACCGAGGGGGCGGGAGGGGTAGAACCGACCCTCATCCCAGCGTAGAACCATGGCCAATCCGAAACGTAAACAGTCCAAACGCCGCAGCCGACTCCGTCGCGCCGCCAACCAGTTCCGCGCCCCGAAACTCGTCAAAGACGGCGAATCTGGCGCTCTCCGCCGCTCCCACCGCGTCGACCCCACCACGGGTAAGTACCGCGGTCGTCAGGTGCTGGACACCGGAGCTTAAGCTCCTCCCCGGGCTCAGCCCGACCTCATGAGCGACGTCCCTCCGAAGAAAGGTCATCGTATCGCCCTGGATTGCATGGGCGGCGATATGGGCCCTTCGGAAGCCGTGGCCGCCGCCGCCTTGGCCTTCAAGGAAGGCATCATCGGACCAGACGACAGCCTGGTGCTCGTCGGCCATGAAGATAATTTGCGCATGCTCGCCATCGAGCATCGCGCGCTGAAGAGCAACCGCGTCAGCTACCGTAACGCCGCCAGCATTGTCGCCCCCGACGACGCCCCGATGGCCGTGCTGAAGTCGAAGCGCGATTCATCGATGGTGATCGCCCTTGAGATGCTCAAGGCCGGCGAAGTCGATGCCGTCGTCTCCACCGGCAACACCAAGGCCCTCGTCGCCGCCGGCACCATCAAGGTCCGCCCGATGGAAGGCGCCGAACGCCCCGCCCTCGCGGCCATCATGCCGCGTCGCGAAGGCCATTTCATCATGCTCGACGTGGGCGCCAACCCTGAGGCCACGCCAGCCCAGATGCTGCATAACGCCGTCCTCGGCTCCATCTACGCCCAGAGCGCCCTCGGCATTACCAGCCCGCGCGTCGGCCTCCTCACGGTCGGCACCGAAGAAGGCAAAGGCGGACCGCGCATCAATCGCACCCACGCCCTCCTGAAGGCCATGGGCGACCGCATCAATTACGTCGGACCCGTCGAAGGCTTCGACGTCTTCGGCGACGCCTGCGATGTCGTCGTGACCGACGGCTTCACGGGCAACGTGATCCTCAAGACCCTCGAAGGCCTCGTGTACATGGTACGCGACATGGTCGGCAGCAAGGTGAAGAGCAATCCAGTCTACCTGGCCGGCGGCATCGCCATGTTCCCGCTCCTGCGCGACCTCAAAGGCAAGCTGAAGCCGGAACGTTACGGCGGAGCTCCGTTGCTCGGCCTCACCGGTCTTGTCATGAAGGCCCACGGCTCGAGTAATCGCCAAGGTATCGCCAGCGCCATCCGCCTGGGCTTAGAAGCCCTCGGCCATGGCGCCGGAAGCCGCATGCTGACCTCGCTGGCCGAGGCGAATGCGGTGATTTCCTCCACCCCGGAGGAAGCCTGAGGTTTTAGTGTTCCCTTCCCCGCCCAAGGGGTCTTTTCTCACGCATCGATGAGCAGCGCTGAGCTTTCAGTCTTCATTCGGGCCATCGGGGTCCACACTCCGGAACGCAAGCTCACCAATGCCGAACTGTCCTCGATGGTGGACACCTCCGACGAGTGGATTAAGACCCGCTCCGGTATCGCCGAACGCCGGATCGCCGCCCCGGGTGAAAACCCTTCGGACATGGGCGCCAAGGCCGCCGCCAAGGCCCTCGCACGGGCTGGACTGACCCCGGCCGACGTCGACCTGCTCATCGTGGCCACGATGACGCCGGACGTCCCCTTCCCTTCCACCGCCTGCCTGCTCCAGGCTAAGCTTGGCCTTCGCCGGGACATCCCCTGCTTCGACGTCTCCGCCGCTTGCTCAGGCTTCGTCTATGCCCTCCAAGTCGCCCGGGACATGATGCGCTCGGGCGTCTATCGCCGCGTCCTCGTCGTCGGCGCGGAGAAACTTTCCAGCGTCGTGGATTGGTCGGACCGCACGACCTGCGTGCTCTTCGGCGACGGCGCCGGTGCCGTGCTGCTCGAGACCACCGCGGAGAAGAACGTCGGCCTGCTCGGCAACCTCCTCGGCGCCGACGGCAACAACGCCGAGCTCCTCCATTGCGTCGGCGGCGGCTCCGCGGCCCCGGCGACCGCCGACTCCCTGCGCGACGGCAAACACTTCCTCCGCATGAACGGCAAGGAAGTCTTCCGCCACGCCGTGCGCGTGATGGCCGAATCCTGCGAACGCGTCCTCGCCCAGTGCAACGTGAAGTCGGAACAGGTCGCGTGGTTCATCCCGCACCAGGCCAACAGCCGCATCCTCGAGGCCGTCGCGAGCCAGCTCAACGTGGGCATGGACCGCTTCCCCTCCAACCTCGAGCGCTACGGCAACACGTCCGCGGCCTCGATTCCCCTCGCGCTTGAAGAAGCCTGGAAAGACGGCAAGATCAAGCACGGCGACCTCGTCCTCATCGTCGCCTTCGGCGCCGGTCTCACCTGGGGCGCAACCCTTCTCCGCTGGCATGAACCACCTCGCTAAAACCCTCCTCGCCGTCGCGCTCCTGCTCGGCCCCATCGCCCACGCGGAATACGTCCGCTTCGAGGGATCATGGCGCGTCAAGCCGGGCACGACGAACGATGTCACCCCCGCCGACCGCCTACCGATGAAGCTGCTCGCGATGAACCACGCATCCCAGACCGCCGAAGCCGGCGACGAGGGCGCGGCCCTTAAGGAATGGTCCGTGATCGGCGAAGCTAACGCCGGCACCGAAGCCGAGGCCGTCTCCATCCTCGAACGTGCCCGCCTGCACACGGTCCGCCATGAGTTCGAAAGCGCCACCGAACTGATCGACGACCTCTACGCACGCCACTCGAACTTCGCTGGCTTCGGCGAAGCCGTGAAGCTGCAGTTCGAAATCGCGAACCGTCTCGCCGCGGGTGAACGCCGCAAGCTCGGCGGCTGGTTCCCTTGGTTCAGCGACCCTGAAGGCGCCATCGCCCTCTGGCAGAAGACCCTCCGCCTCGCGCCGAACGGACCTTACGCCGACGAAAGCCTCATCCGCACCGCCCGCCTCGGACTGGAACACGGCAACACCGCCAAGGCACTTGATGCCCTCGAACGTCTCGTCAGCGACTACCCGACCTCCAAGTTCGCCGCCGAAGCCCTGGAGATGCTCGCCACGATGCGCGCGAAGGAATCACTCGGACCGGCTTGGGATCAGGCTACCACCATCGAAGCCGCCGACCACTGGCGCACGCTGGCCGACCAGTTCCCCAACGACCCGCGCGCGAAGCAGGCCGTCGAGCAGATCGCCATCCTCCGCGACCGCGCGGCCCGCGCTCGCCTGAACCTCGCCAAGTTCTACTTCTTCGACCGCAATAATCCGGAAGCCGCCAAGCTGATGGCCAACGCGTGCCGTAACATCGCCCCCGAATCGGCCGCCTCCAAGGAAGCCGAGGAACTCCTCGCCCGCATCCAGAAGGACCCGACCCCTCCGAAGACCTTCGCCGACCGACTCCTCGGCACGTACCCGCGCCCACGCACTGCCGCCGAAACCAAGCCACAGGCCGTCGGTGGCGATCTTGATTCGCTCGGTTTCAAGAAGGAAGAACCGAAGCCTGCCACCGGAGGAGACCGCCGATGAAGCGCGTCTTCGCCCTGCTCGCCGTCACCGTCCTCGCCGGCTGCTCCGCCTATCATCTTGGCGGACCCAAGCCCGCTTTCCGCAACATCGAGGTCGCGCCCATCCGCAATTCCACCGCGCGCACCGGTACGCACGCCGTGTTGCACGGTAAGATCCTCGAAGCCCTGGCCGGCGACCCCCGCGTGAAGGTCGGACCCGGTGAAGCCGTCCTCGAAACCGAAGTCACGCGCTATCAGCGCGACGGCTTCACTACCAAGACCGGCGACGCCTACGCCTTCACCAGCTACCGCGTGAGTTTCGAAGTGCGTTGCACGCTGACGACCGACAGTGGCAAGCGCGTGCTCTTCAAGGACCGTCTCTTCCGCTCCATCGCTACGTTGCAGGTCTCCGGCGATCCCGCCGCCGAGGAACTCAGCCTCGGTCCGACGCTCTTCGGCGACATCGCCTCGCAGATTCGCGAAGCCGCGACCACCGCCTGGTAAGCATGAACCCCGCCGTCGTCGCTCCCTCCTTGCTCGCCGCCAACCACGGCGCGTTCGCGCAGGGCGTCCGCTCGGTGGAGGAAGCCGGCCTGACCTGGCTGCACGTCGACATCATGGATGGGCACTTCGTGCCCAACATCAGTTTCGGCCCGCAGGTGGTGGCAGACCTCCGCCCACTGACGAAGCTGCACTTCGATGTGCACCTGATGATTAGCCATCCCGACCGCTACATCGAGGCCTTCGCCAAGGCCGGAGCCGAACGGCTCACGGTGCATGTCGAGGCCGACCATGACGTTGCCAAGACCATCGCCGCGATCAAGGCGCACGGCATGACGGCTGGCATTGCGATGAACCCCGACGCTGATCCGCGACGTGTACTGCCTTATCTGGACTCCGTCGACCTTGTGCTCTGCATGACGGTCTTCCCCGGCTTCGGCGGCCAGTCGTTCATTCCTTCCGTCCTCGAAAGCATCCGTTTCATCGCGGCCGAACGCGCGCGGCGCGGCGCGAACTTCCGCCTCGAGGTCGACGGCGGCATCAACGTCGAGACTGGCCTTCGCTGCCGCGAGGCGGGCGCGGACACCTTCGTCACCGGCACGGCCTTCTTTAAGGCGCCGGACCGCAAGGCCTTCGCTGCCGCGCTGACAGCCTAAGCCGCCGCGGGCGGAGGCGAAGCCCCGCTGGCCTCGGCCTTTTCGGTCTGCAGTCGTAATTGACCGCAGGCCGCGTCGATATCGTGACCCTTCTCGCGACGCAACGTCGCGGTCACGCCGAGCGCGCGGAGTTCCTTCACGAAGCGATCCTGGCGCGTCAGGGATGGGCGGACCCATGGTAAGCCTTCGACCTTGTTATAGGGGATGAGGTTGACGTGCGCGTGGAGCTCACGGGCGATCACCGCGAGCCGCTTAGCCTGGTCGAGCGAGTCGTTGATGTCCTCGATGAGGATAAACTCTAAGGTCAGCATGCGGCCATGCTTACGGGCGAAGGCCTTCGCCGCCGGGATCAGTTCCTCGAGAGGAAACTTCTTGTTCACCGGCATGATCTGGTTGCGGACCTCGTTGGTCGCGCCGTGCAGGCTGATGGCGAGGCGGAAACCCAGCGGCTCCTCGGCGAGTTTGAGGATCTTGGGCACCACGCCGGAAGTAGAGATCGTCACGCGGCGCGCGCCGAAGCCGAAGCCCCAGGGCGCGTTGACGATGCGCAGGGCGGACATCAGGTTCTCGTAGTTGGCCAGCGGTTCGCCCATGCCCATGACCACGATGTTGTCGAAGGACGCCAGCCCTTCGGCGGCGCGGGCCGGGTCGGCCTTGTCCTCGATCCGGCAGACTTGAACGAGCTGGGAGACGATCTCGCCAATCGAAAGGTCGCGCTTCCACCCCTCCAGCCCCGAGGCACAGAACTTGCAGCCGTAGGCGCAGCCGACCTGGGTCGAGATGCAAATCGTCCGACGGGACTTCTCCTGCCCCACCCCCTCCATCGGGGCCCGGATGATGACGGTCTCGATAAGGGAGCCATCCCGGAGGCGCTGGAGGATCTTCTGGGTGACGTCGGAGGAGGCCTTACGCTGGACTAGGCTGGTCGATTCGAAGTCGTAGTTGGCCAAGAGCCAGGCCCGGAGATTAGCCGGGAGGTTGGTCATCGCCTCCGGGGTGTCAGCCCGGCGGGGGTATAGCCATTCGAAGATCTGACCCGCCCGGTAGCGGGGGTGGCCGTCCGCGACCAACCGCTCGCCGAGGGTCTCGGGAGTTTCGCCGTGGATTGAGGGTTTTTCGGGCTTAAAGGCCATGGGGGACGCAGGTCAGGAGGGCTGTCGAGGCATAGACCCCAAAGCCCCCCGCCTTCCTGCTTGCAAGTGAGAATTGTTATGCCCAAAACCCACTTTTGCAATGAGCAACAAGGCCCCCAACCCACAAGGTGGTAAAATCAACTCCCTGCAGGCCGCCATCGACTTGGTCGCCACGGGTCAGCCGGCCTTCTGCCTCCACCAAGCCTGGGGTATCGGAGTCATCCGTGCCTACGATGAAGCCACCAAGCGCCTCACCGTCGATTTCCCTGAGCAGAACAAGAAGGCCCATGCCATGGACGCCGCCTTCTTCCTTGGCAAGATCGAGGTCATCAATCCGAACGGCGTCGTGGCTAAGGCCTACGGCGACAACACCAAAGCCGAAATCGCCAACCAGGTCGCCAACGACCCTGCCGGCATTGTGAAAGCCCTCCTCGCCGAATACCCGACCGGCGAATGCACTTCCTACGCCCTCGAGGCCAACCTCGACCGCATCTATTTCGCCTCCCTGCCGGCCGGCAAGGACCGCGCCACTTCCTTCAAGGCTTGGTGGACTAAGGCCCGTGCTGCTCTCCGCAAGGACCGCGCCATTCTCGTCCCCGAACGCAAAGGCGGCCTCTACGCCCTGCTCGAAGCCCCCAAGGACCTCGGCGAAGACCTCTTCGCCCAGTACGAAAGTGCCCCTAATTTCGAGCGTAAGCTCGTGCTTCTCGAAGAGCTCGCCGACAGCGCCGCTGCCGAGACCCGCTCGGCCGCCACTGCCGCCAATCTCGACAAGGTCTCCGCCGACCTGAGCAAGGAAATCAAGAAGCTCGAGACCGCCCGCAAGCGCGACAATCTCCCCGCCATCCTCGGCGGTATCTGGAATCGCGATAAGTTCTTCCGCTCCGCCGTCGAGAACGTCGAGACCGTCAGCCCGACGGCCTCGGAAATCATCGCCCTCTGCAGCGAAAGCGACCTCGCCTTCGTCGCGCTCAACATCCCTCACACCACCGAGAAGATCCGCAGCCTGCTCGACCTCGTGCGCGCCCACCACGGAGATAATTGGTCCGAACGCGCTTTCGACCTGCTCCGCAACCGCGACATCGGCGGCACCAAGAGCGGCTCTGCCAAGCTCGTCTCCGAATCGATTGCCTACCTCTGCGACCAGGAACTCGCTGCCGCCGTTGCCACCCGCTTCTCCCAGTGGCTCGAGACCCGCGAACTCCGCGCGCCGGTCATCATCTGGGTCATCAAGAACCGTGACTCGAAGAAGTACGCCGACATCGTCGGCGGCCTGATTAATCCCTCCCTCCTGGGCGCCATCCTGTCGTCGATCGACACCGAGTCCCTCGAGTCCAATTCCACGGCCCGCATCCCGCTCGCCAACGAACTCATCAAGGACAAGGAACTCATCGCCAACATCCTGGTTCCCACCGAAGGCAAGAAGGCCGACAGCGAGACCATCTTCGACCTCACCCGCACGATGATGAGCAGCCAGGGCTTCGACGAGATGACCAAGAAGGCTCTTCTCTCGCGCCTCGCCAAGATCGAGCCGCACGTCCAGCGCCTCGCCAAGTCCAAGCATTCCGGCTCCGAAGCCGAGGAAAAGGAACTCCTCGTCTCCAAGCACTCGAAGGAAGAAAAGGAGCGCGAGCTCGAGGACATCGTCAAGGTGCGCCTCCCCGCGGTCAAGGAAGCCATCCAGATCGCCAAGGAGCACGGCGACTTGAAGGAAAATTCCGAATACAAGATGGCCCGTCAGGACCATGACACCCTCGCCGCCCGTCGCGCCGAGCTCGACGCGCTGCTGAAGAAGGCCAAGGTCACGGACTTCAAGGAAGCCAACACGGACACCATCAGCGTCGGCTCCAGCGTGGTCCTCCGCCGCGGCTCCGACCAGACGGAGTTCGCCTACGATCTGCTCGGCGCCTGGGACGGCGAACCGGAGAAGAACATCCTCTCGTATATCTCCCCGCTGGCCAAGCAGTTCCTCAATCACAAGACCGGCGAGACCTTCACGACGAACATCAACGGCAAGGCCGAGTCCTGGACCGTCGTGCGCATCTCCCGCTGGGTCGACAAGCGCTAAGCGCTCGCCCGAAAGGAACCTGACGAAGCCCCGGAGACGGGGCTTCCTCTTTTGACACGGCTGCCGACGTGCCCCAACCTGCCCGCATGTCCGACCCTTGGGAAACCCTGCGCCTTCTGGCCGACCCGACCCGGTCACGCATGCTTCATCTGCTGCACCGCGGCGAGCTGGCGGTCGGCGAACTCCAAGAGATCCTCGGGTTACCCCAGTCGCGTATCTCGACCCATCTCGCGCTGCTACGTAAAGCACAGCTCGTGAACGACCGCCGCGACGGCAAGAAATCATTCTACTCGCTCGCCCGTGACCTGCCGGTGAGCGTCACCGGCATCGTGGACGCCGCCCTCGCCGCCAGCGCCCGCGAACCCAAGTCGGCCGCCGATCAGCGCTCCCTGCAACGGATCATCGAGAAACGGCGCCAGAAGGCCGAGCAGCACTTCAACCTCGTGGCCGACCGCCTTGGTCGCAACTACTGCCCCGGACGCTCCTGGGAAGCGATTGGGCAAATGCTCTTCCTGCTGACGCCGCGCGTCCGCATCGCCGATCTCGGTGCGGGCGATGGAACGCTCTCTCGACTGCTGGCCCGCCAAGCCGAAAGTGTCCACTGCGTCGATAACTCCCCCCGCATGGTCCAGGTCGGCCGCGCCCTGGCCAAGAAGGAGCACCTCCGGAACCTGACGTACGTCCTCGGTAATATCGAGAAGGTCCCCTTACCTGACCGCAGCATCGACCTGGCCCTGCTCAGCCAAGCGCTGCACCACGCCGAGAACCCCCGCATGGCCCTGGCGGAAGCCTTCCGCATCCTGAAGCCCGGCGGCCGGCTCCTCATCCTCGACCTGCGGGCCCATCGTTTCGAGAAAGCCCGAGAACTTTACGCTGACCGCTGGCTCGGCTTCAAAGAAAACGAACTCCACGACTGGATCGAGGAAGCTGGCTTCAGCCAATCTGAGGTCCGGGTCGTCGCCAGAGAGGTCAAAGAGCCCTGCTTTGAGACCATCCTGGCGACAGGCATAAAACCCGGGGGGTAAGGTTATTCACAGCCTTCGGATAGGGGTCTTTGCCACCCTTCTGTCACAAGCAAAGGGGGCTTATGGCTTGGCAACCTATATCTAAGAGGGCAATTTCATGCCATCCCCGATGCGGAGCGAATCGCTCCCCTCACCCGATGCTTACCAAAGAGTCCCGCACCTATAAATTGGCCAAGGCCGCCCTGCTCGCCGTCCTCATCGCGCTGACCCCCGTCACCGGTGAGCTATACGCCCAGACCAAGAAGCCTCTGCCCACAGCCGAGAAAAAGGAGGACCCCCTATCGCTCCTCTACAAGGAAGCCGTCAAGACCTTCGAAGAGAAGAAATACAAGGAAGCCCTCGTAATCTTCGAGGACCTCGACGCTAAGGCCGTCGACGTCGAGCCGAAACTAAAGGCCGTCGTCTCATTCCAGAAGTCACTCTGCCACTTCTTCATCAAGGATTGGCCACGAGCGGAAGCCCAGCTGACGTCCTTCCTCGATAAATTTCCCAAGGGTACGGAAGACTTCCTTTCCGAGGCCGATAATCGCCGCGGGACCGCCGAACTCTTACTCATCGAAGCCTTTTCCAAACAAGGCAAATGGGACCTCGCCCTGGCTCGCCTCGAGAAGATCCGCACCAACGCCCTCACCCGCCTCGAAGAGCGCGTGAACGCCTACACCCTCTCCGCCCAAATCATCGTCGAACGCGCAAAGAGTTCCCCAGAGGAGATCAAGAAGGCCGCCTACGCCCAGGCTATCTCCCTTCTCAAACAGGCGACCGCCGACGGCATCGGCACCCCGGAACGCCGCGAGGCTGCTTACAAGTTGGTCGAGATGTACACCAAGCTCGGCCTCACCAAGGAAGCGACTCAGCTGAAGAGCGAAATCGACGCGCGGAGTAATGGCTCGCCCGTCGAGATTGTCCGCTCCAACTTCCAGCGCCTCGAGATCGGCGACGCCCGCTTCTCCGCCGCCGAAACGGCCGCCGACGAGAACTTCCGTGCCGACTTCTACCGACAGGCCCTCACCAACTACCAAGGTACCCTGCGCCGCGCGAATCTCAGCAGCTCCTTCGGTCGCGCCATCGAGGCCAAGCAGGCCGAGCTAGACACGCTGACCAGGAACCTCCCCAAGCCAAACCCCGAACAGGCCGCCAACATCGAGAAGACCAAGCAGGAGGTCGCACAATTCAAGAAGATCCAGGAAGAGTTCAACGCCAACAAGGATTACGATGCTTTCATCTCCTACCGCATCGGCCTCTGCCTGCTCGAACTCAAGCGCCCGTGGGAGGCACATGTGGCCTTCCTCGATATCTTTGAGAACAGTCCCGCCTTCAGCCGCATCTCCGGCGCCTACTACTACCACATTCTCGCGCTGCGCCGCATCGGCCGGAACAACGAAGCCCAGGCGAAGTGCAAGGAGTTCATCTCCAAGTTCCCGAAGGACGACCAGGTCTCCTCGATCGCGCTAATCCTCGGCGACATCTCCCAGGAACGCGAAGAATACCCCGAGGCCATCGCCCACTACAAGTGGGTCCAGGCCAACGTGAAGACCCTCACGCCCGAAGTGGAGGAAGAAATCGATTTCCGCATCGCCGCCTGCCTCTTCTCGCAGGTCGACTGGGCACCCGCCCAGAAGGCCTTCGAGGCCTTCCTCAAGAAGCATGAGCGCTCCCCGGTGCGCCAGCAGGTGCTCTACATGAACGCGCTCTGCTCGTTCTTCCAGGGCAAGTACAAGGAGACCAAGGCCGACTTCGACAAGTACGAGCAGGAATACCCTAAGGGCCAGTTTATCCCTGACGTCCGCTATCGCCAGGCCATCGTCAAATTCGGCACCGCGCCGCGCGACATCCCCGGCACCATCAAGCTCTGCGAAGACTGGCTCAAGGACTACTCCAAGAACAACACCGACGAGGTCATCGCCCAGATGCCCGAAGTCTACACGCTGATCGGCGACGCTAACATCGCCCTCGCCGACGAGGTGGACAAGAAGGTCAAGGCCGCCGATCTCGACGTTCGCCTCAACGCCAAGTCCCCCGATAGGGCCAAGTTCATCGAGATTAAGACCAAGCTCGAGAAGGAGAAGGAAGCCGTCATGAACAAGGCCATCGACGCCTACGAAGCCGCCGCCAAGAGCGCTCGCACCAACCCGCAGGCTTTGGAATTCGTCCTCGGAGAACTCCGCAAGCTCCTCCCCGGACGCGGCGAACACAAGCGCATGCGCGACCTGTTCAAGGAGATCTTCGACTGGAACCATAACGACCCGAAGGCGATGACCTACCTCTATGAGGTCATCCGCTCCACCGAGCGCATGGGGGACATGCCCGAATTCGCTGCCGAGTCTGAAAAGGTCCGCAAGAACTTCAGTGCCCAGCTCGCCGTCGCCCGCAAGAAGGTCGACGAGCTCGAGCGCCGCGACAAGGTTACCAAGGAAGAAGTCGACGCCGCCAAGGTGGCCGTGAAGAAACTGTCCGCCGAACTCGAGGTCGAGCTCGCCAAGGTTGAGGTGAAACGCCAGGCCTCCATCGTCGACCAGAAGAAGCGTGCGCTGAAGATCCTCTCCGACGCCGTGTCTGAATCCATCAACGACCGCACCCAGGAAGGCACCGAGAAACTCATCGTCTTCCTCGCCGAGAAGCTTGCCCGCAAGATCAAGCGCGTTAAACCCGGAACCAAGCCCGAGCCGGGTGCCTACACCAGTGCCGAAGCCGAGAAGGAGCTCGTCAAGCTGCTCCGCCTCGAGGAGCACCGAGATTCCCTCGTCGCCCAAGCCCGCGGGTTCTTTGCCCTTGGCCAGCTCGCCGTGTTCACACGCGAGCCCGAAAAGACCGCTGCCAACTTCGCCAAGATCGCTGCCAACTACAAGGCCGAGGAACTCAACCCGACAATCCTTGCGATGGTCGGTGATAGCCTCCTCTCCAAGGGCGACCCCAAGAAGGCCGCCGACTACTTCGGCTACATCCTCGAGCACTCTCGCTCCTCGGAATACGCCGACTTCGGATTCGCCGGCCTCGCCGAGATCGCCTTCGCTAATAAAAAGTACGCCGAAGCCCTTTCGCTCTGCAACGAGGCCATCGACAATAACATCTTGATGTCGAAGGAACTCGACCTCCGCTTCACCCGCGCTCGCTCGCTCGTCGAGCTCATGCGACTGGAGGAGGCCTTCAAAGCCTTCGACGAGATCATTCGCACCAAGGAATGGCGCGGCGAGAAGACCGCCGCTTCGCTCTACTGGCTTGGCCTCATCCATGAACGCAACGCCATCCAGATGGCGGAAGGGAAGCCCAGCCTGATCAAAAAACCCAAGGACGGGACAGACCTGACCAATATGCCGAATGAGTTGACGGGTACATCTCCCACGTCGGGAGCGGCTCCCTTGACCGTGAAATTCGCTTTGGCCGGGGCCGCCCCGTCGAACAAGGGCAAAGTGAGCTATATCTGGGACTTCGGCGATAAGCTCCCGACTTCGACCGAGCGGACGCCCACCCATACTTACGCCACCGCAGGTGAGTTCACCGCAACGCTCACCGTCAAGCTGGACAATAATGTGGAAAGCAAGTCGACCGTGACCATCAACGCCCTCGTCAACAATGAGCCCGAAAACGCAAAGGACGGCTACGCCCGCTCCATCGCCTACTACCGTCGCTGCCATATGACCTGGAAGAAATACGAGGTCTGGGCCGCGAAGGCCTATTTCTCTAACGCAAAAATCCTTGCCACGGAGCTCAACCAGAAGGACGCCGCCAAGGTGCTCCTGAAAGAGATGCTCGAGAAGGACCGCATCAAGGATACCCGCGAAGCGGAAGAAGCTAAAGCCTTCCTCCTCGGACTCTGATCACCATGCGCCGCTCCTTCCTGCTGACCACCCTCGCCCTCCTTGTCGCCGCCTCGTCGTCGGCCCAGACCTTCGTCTTCAAAGGCGAACGCTGGGAGATCAACGACCCGTTCAAGATGGATAACTCCATTCCGCCCAAGCCGGTCGTCGACGCCGGTAAAGGAACAATCAACGTGATCAAGGGAACCATCGATCGCGTCAGCAATTCCGGCGGCATCGAAGCGACCCTG
>CAINSX010000361.1 GCA_903853185.1 uncultured Opitutia bacterium | reverse complement strand
TGCAGGGATTCTTCGTTCATGCGGTCGCTTGAGCCTTCGCGCATCGTCCTAGACTGGCCGGATGACCAATCCGGAACCGATGATCGCCCATCGCCCGCAGGCGCGTTCGCTGCGCAGTCTGCTGCTCTCCCTTGGCCTGCATGGGCTTCTCGTCGTCGCGGCTTGTTGGGTCGTCTTCCGTTCGCCGACTTCGCCTCCGAAGCAGGAATTCACTTCGCATGCGGTGGCCGGTGGCCGGTCTGGTGGCCCGGCGGCAACTCATCCCGTCCAGCGTAAGCCCAAGGTGCCGACGCCCCAGAAACGACTGACGTCGAAGTCCGCGAGTGCGACGCTCGCCTTGCCGCCGATGAAGGCGATGACGCCCGAGATGGGGTTGGCCGGATTGTCCGGCGGACAAGGGAAGGGTGGCTTCGGCCGCGGCCTCGGTTCCTTCGGCGGCAACGGCCTCGGCTCAGGCTTGGGCAATCGCGCGGGCTTCGTCGGTCGTCCGGTGATGGGCGCCTTCATCCGAGCGAAGCGGGTCGCGGTCTACCTGGACTGCTCCGGTTCGATGCGTTCTTACCTGCCGCGCGTCGAGGCCGAGATCCGGAAGGAATTTCCCGACGCCGACGTGTTCCGTTTCGACGGTGCAAGGGTTGTGGGCTTAGAGGACATGGTCGTCTATGGTCGTCGCTTCCATGGCGCGGCGCCCAGGTTGCGCGAGGGGCCCACACAGACCGTAGTGGAGACGCTGACTCCAGTGGGGCGCTCGGTGCAGGCGAAGGTCCGCACGGCCTGCGAGAAGGGGTCGCTGGGCGCGTGGGTGGACCGCCTCCTGGCCGAGTCCTACGATGCGCTCGTGGTCTTCTCCGACTTCCAGGACGGGGTTCGGCTGTACGACGCGAAGAAGGGCGAGCCCAAGCTCGTCTACTCGGATAGTTCGTATCACAAGGTCGGCGGGATTCAGAAAGGGCATGCCCGTTGGCAGAGGGAATGGCTGGAGGCCTTCAGTAAGGCTCCGCAAGGCGCCGGGCCGCGGCTCTACCTGTTCACCGTCCAGCAGGAGCCGCAGGCCTTCCTGCAGGCCTGCGTATCGGCCTCCGGCGGGTCGGCGACGTCCGTGTCCTGGTTGCGCAAGGGCGGCCGGAAGGCGCCTTGACGGTTGCACCCTCGGGCGGGACGGCTTGGATAGCCGCATGGCCCCCTTCACGGCAGATTACCGCGCCAATTTCTCCGACACCGACGCCGCGGGCATCATACACTTCTCGACGATCTTCTTCTGGGTCGAGGCGACCGAAGAAGCGCTCTTCCGCCAGCTCAAGTTGCCGTTCCTCCGTACCGAAGGCACGAAGCTGACTGGTTTCCCGCGCGTCCGCATCGAGTGCGACTTCCTTTCGCCCATCTACAGGGAAGATATCGTGACCGTGGCGCTGACGCCGAACGAGATCGGTGACAAGAAGCTCGTTTGGGGCTTCGAGGTCAAGGTCGGCGAGCGTGCCGTCGCCAAGGGCGCCCTCACCACCGTCTACGCCTGGCGCGATGGGCAGGGGCCGATGTCGGCCGCGCTGGTGCCGCTTGAAATCAAGACGGCGCTCGAGAAGCATTTCGGCGCCTGAGCTATGGACGCGGGCGCCACGCAGAAGCCCTGGGCGATGTTCGCGGCCGTCGTCGTGGGCTTCCTGTTTTTTTCGCTGATGGGCATCCAGCAGCCTCCGCGCCTTTCAGGCATACCCCAGCCTTTGCACGCCGACGAGGCGGTGCAGTGGTCTCGGGCCATGGAGATGTCCGAGGGTATTCCCTATAGCGCCAACGAAGACCGTTTCCATGGGCCGACCTTGGCGACGTCCCTGGTGGTTGCTTCGATGCTGACGGGAACGGCGTTCAACGACATGTCCGAGGTGTACCTGCGTAACGTCGCTGGTGGGTATCTGCTCCTGCTTTCGTTGGCTGCGTTGGCCCTGCCCGGGGCAAGCTTGGCCTCGCGTTTCACTGCGGCGGCGTTCTGTTTCCTCATCGGCGGCGGCGCTCCGTTCGGATTCTATTTCGTGCAAGAGGTGCTCTTGGTGGCAGGCCTTGCCTGGGGCACGGTGTTGTGGCTTCGTGCCGATATCTCGGAGCGTAAACTGGTCTGGCGGCTGCTTTCGGGCGTGGCCTTTGGTTTCGCTTTAGCCTGCAAGGTCACGGCCGCTGCCTACCTCCTGTTTTCCTTCGTCGCGCTCATGGTCGTCCGCAAAGCATGGATCGACCGTCATCTTCTTGGATTCATCTTCGGCCTGATCTTCTCCTGGGCCTTCTTCCAGAGCGTCGCCTTCACGGACTGTCATGGCTTAGCGAGTTGGTGGGGCCAGCTGGCCCGCTCGTTCGGCGTGGCCAGTGGACGCTCCGAGGACACGCTGACGGCGGTCAGTTACTGGCCTTGGATTTGGGGCGCTCTCTGGCTAGCCGAGTTCTCCCTGCAGCGGTTCCTGCGGGAGCGCTTTGTGCCGTTCCGCTCGAGTTCGACCGACTTCATCCTGGTCTTCGTCGGTCTGATCTTCTGCTTCCATCTCGCCCTGCCTTACAAGACGCCTTGGTTGCTTTATGGCGTCATGGCTTTGCCGCTGGTGCTGCTGGTCCCCTTGCTGCTCGGCGAAGGTTGGAGGCGGGACGGCTTGCTGTTGTTAGGGTTGCTCGTCTCAGCCGTCTACGCTGCAGGGGATTTTGCTACCCACTCCGAGACCGCCCGGGCGCCTCTTCGGGAATTCGAGCTGCGCGTGGCGCGATTCAGTCGGGAGTATAAGGGGGGCAAATTCTACATCGCGGTGGCTGACGGAGGCCATTACTGGCCATTGCCGTATTACTTACGCAAGTATCCGGTCGGCTTCGGCGACTTCCCGCAGGCGGCCCAGGCTCCCCTCCGGCTTATCCCCGTGACCGATGCCAGCGAGCCGGCCGTGCCTGGCTACGCCGTCACGAGCCTGACGCTCCGCGAGGGGGGCGACCGCTATTGGGTGCTGGTTGCCAAAGGCTACGAAAGCGTTTTCATCGGCAAGTAGCCATGGAAGACACCCCTATCATCCACAACTTCTCGCACGAAGCCTTCGGCTCTCGCTTCTGGGTCCGCATCGCCGCCGAGGATGGCGTCTATGCCCGCAACGCCGCCGAGGCCTTGTTCCAGCATCTCGACGACCTCGATTTCCAGACGGATCGCCGCCACGATAGCGGTCCGATCACCGCGATCAACCAGATGCCCGAGGGGGCGATGGTCGCCGTCTCTGAGCACGTGCAGGCGCTGTGGAATTTCTCGAAGGACGTCAGCGCCGATACCGCCAAGGCGTTCGATGCCACCGCAGGGGCCTTGTTTACCTATTGGAAGAATCGTGGCGAGATGGCCTTCAATCCCGATGACGCCGCCTGGACGCAGGTGATGTCGGCCTACCGCGATGGCGAGTTCCGCCTTGATGGTTGCGAACTCCACTGCGCGAAGTTCGGCGGAGCCGTCGACTTCGGTGCAATCGTCCGCGGCTACGCGCTCGATCGTATGGCCGATATGCTTGAAAGTAGCTGGGGCATTCATCGCGCCCTCCTGATGGCCTCGGGCAGCGTGACCCTCGCGCTCGACCCGCCCGGCGAAGCCGCCGGCTGGCGTATCGGCGTCGGCGCCAATTCCGAGATTAAGCTCTGCCGTTTCGCCATGGCCAGCAAGACGGCCGACACGACGCACGGTAATCTCGTCGACCCGCGGACGGGGCAGGTGATTTCCTTGCCTGGCTCGGTGCGTTCCATCGCGACCTCCGCCCTCGAAGCCGAAGGGCTGGCCATGGCCGGTGCCATCTTGAACGCCTCCGAAGCCGAAGAGTTCGTCAATCGCGGTTGCAGCCGCGGCCTCTGGCTGCCCGATGGCACCAAGCTTGGTTCGGTGACCTATTTCGAAGTGACCGATCGCACGGCCCCCGAAGCAAAGACGATTTCCTCCGAAGAGTCGGCTACCTGAGCTTGGTCTCGATCTCCCGCAGCAGGGTCTCGCGGTCGCCGGAGAACAGATAGACATCCGAGCCGAGACGACGCAGCGCCGTTTGCAGGACTTCCTTGGACGGACGGCGGTTCAGCATCAGTCGACGCAGGTAGGTCTCGAGATCGGCCGCGATGCGCGGGTGGTCGAGCTTCAGTTGGACGATTTGCTGCAGCACAGCCTGGTTGGATTCGTTCTGCAGGTGGGCCTGGATCAGCACGTCGTTGGCCTCGTCGTAGCGCTGGGCGATGATGAGCTTGCGGCTCGCCGAGATGAGTACCTGGGGCGGCACCTTGCGGTTCTGCATCAGTTTCTGCAGGTTAATCGAGCCGATCTCCGTCTGGCCGTCGGCGAAATAGGCGATGGTGCGTAGGGCCTCGAAGGCCATGCGCGTCTCGGGCACCCATTGGTCGTGCTCGGCCTGCTTGTACAGGTCGTCCACCAGCAAGATGGTCTCACGGGCGCGGCCGGCGTTCAGTAGGCACTCGACGCGGACGAGGTCGAAGCGGACGCGGTTCGTGAAGCGGCGATCCTTGGCGAGCTTCGCCAGGCGGACGGTGAGGTCGACGTCGGCAATCTCGTTGCCGAAGCGCGCGAGATCGAGCATCGGTTTCTCCTGGTTGCCGAACTTCAGGATAGCCTTCTCGACGATCGCAGCGCGGGCGGCGCGGTTCGCTTCACCAGGTAGGACGTTGAGCGATTGGATCAGCGGCTCAGGTCTGCCTGGGGAGCTGACGTCCATCAGGTCGAGGCAATCCTTCGCTCGCGATAGCTGGCCTTGCTCCTTCAGCCAGAAGGCCTTTGTCGCCAGCAGTCGCAAGCCAGCGGGGTAGGAGGCGAGGGCCGCGTCGAGCTCGGCCAGGGCACCGTCGCGGTCGCCGCTCTCCCAGAGGATCTGGCAGTTGAGCAGGAATCCGTCGGCCGTCTGATCAAGGTGGTAGTCCTTGATGAACTTGGCGGCATCGGTGAAGTTGCCGCGCAGGAAGTGGGCCTGGGCGGCCGCCAACTGGAGGTCCGCCTGAATCTCGGGGGAAACGTCCTTGTCGCCCAGGTATTTGGTCGCGGTCTCGATCAGGCGGGCATCTTGGTCGAAGAGGAAGCAGCGCTCGACGTATTGGCTGAAGTAGCCGCGATCCTTCTTGGCGAAGACGAGCGATTCCTCGAGCAGCTGATACGCGTCAAGGGGGCGCTGGAATTGGAAGAAGAGATCCGCGCAGAGTCGCTGGGCTTCGAGGTTTGAGGGGGTGAGCTGAGCGCCGGTGCCGATGTAGCGCGCGAACTCGGCGTAGTCCTGTCTGGCGAGGGCGGCCTTGGCGACGCTCACGAAGTATTCGCCCTTGCGGTAGAGATGCGCGGAGCGACCGTAAGAATCTTTGACCGTGAGCAGCTTTGCGCGCTCTCGGAGGCGGACCTGTTCCTTGTCGTAGAAGAGGTTGGTGGCGGAGTTGACCACAGTATCCGGCAGATAGAGATACATATCAGCCCGTCGCGTGGTCGGGATGCCGTTCATG
>CAINSX010000360.1 GCA_903853185.1 uncultured Opitutia bacterium | reverse complement strand
CGACGACGAGCGCGCCCGAACGCGGGATACGCGCCAGGCATTGGTCGCTCCAGGTATTGCACAATCCAGCCTGCTCCATCGCGGAAGTGAAGAAATCAGGGCGGCCAGCCGCGTGGATACGTTCAAGGAAAGCATCGAAGGCGCGCACTTTGAAGAAACGGTCCAGGACAGGCTCAGCCCAGGCCAGCGGACCGAGATGGGCCTTCAGTTCGTCGGTATTACTGGCGGCGCGCTGCGGTGACATCTATGGCAATGATGCCACGGATGTGCGTACAGACGGAGGCGGACCCGTGACAATGTGGTGTCAGCCTGCGGCGAAACCGAAGAACTCACGGGCATTGCGCGTGGCGACCTCGGCGACCTCGTCGGCCGGCAGACCCAGCAGCTCCGCGGCCTTGGCGCAAATTTCCGGAAGATAGGCAGGCGTATTTTCCTTACCACGGACGGACTGCGGGGCGAGGTACGGGGCATCGGTCTCGAGCATCAGGCGGGCCAGCCCCTGCGCCTTGAGCGCCTGGCGGATCTCCTCGGACTTGGCGTAGGTAATGATGCCGGTGAAGGAGGCACGGCCGCCGCGCTGGTTGATCTGACGGACCTGGTCAGGCCCTTCGACGAAGCAGTGGAAGACGACCTTGCGCCAGTCCACGCCACTGGCGTCGATCAGGCGCACGCAATCATCGAACGCATGGCGCGAATGGATGACCACCGGGCAACCAAACTGATAGGCCAGCATCAGCTGGCGACGGAAAGCTTCCTGCTGCCAACCCTTGATGCGCTCGGCCTCGGCAACGTCGGTCGGGAGCCGGAAATAATCCAGGCCGATCTCCCCGAGCGCCGCGGGGTGGGTCTGGTCGGCGAAATACGGCGAGATCGCGGCGACGGTCTCCTCCCAGCCCTCTTCGACGTGGCAAGGATGCAGGCCGACGGTGTGACGGAAGAAATCAGGCTGCGTGGCCGCGAGGTCACGGTAATCGGACCAATCCTTGAGATCGGTCCCGATGGCGACCGCGCCTTCGACGCCGGCGGCACGGCATTCCGCCACCCAAGCGGCGAGACGGCCAGCCTTGAGGGCGTATTCCGGGTGACAATGGGAGTCCAGCAGGCGCACGCGGTGATTAGGCTGCCCGGCGATGAAAGGGCAAGACCACAGCCCTGCCTTGAAAAAGCCGCCCTGCCCTGCACGTTGGCCGCATGCACCACTGGCTGATGAAGTCCGAACCCGACGAGTTCTCTTTCCAGGAACTCGCACGCAAGGGCAAGGAACCGTGGACCGGCGTACGCAATTATCAGGCCCGCAACTTCATGCGGTCCGCCAAGGTCGGCGACCTCGTGCTCTTCTATCACTCCAACTGCGACGAGCCTGGCATCGTCGGCGTGGCCAAGGTCTCCAAGGAAGCCTTCGACGACCCCACCCAGTTCGAACCGAAGTCCGACTACTACGACGCGAAGTCGACCAAGGACAACCCACGCTGGAGCTGCATCGAGGTCTCCTTCCACCAGGGCTTCAAGCGCCTGGTCAGCCTGCCTGACCTCCGCGACTCCGCGGCGCTGAAGGACATGCTGATTCTGCGCCCAGGCAACCGTCTCTCCGTGACGCCCGTGACCGCCGCCGAATTCAAGGCGATCGCCGGACTGGGCGGACTCAGGAAGTAGCCTCTTCGGTCGGCAGCCACATCGCGAGGATCGCGGCGGGCAGGAACAGGAACGAAGCATAGAGCAGCACCGAGCTAAAATCGGACGGCTTGGCGAAGATGCCGAAGAAGACCGTGCCGACGGCGGCGAAGACGCGGCCGATGTTGTAACTGAACCCCGCGCCCGTCGTGCGAAGCAAGGTCGGGAACAGCGGGGGCAGCGCCATCGTGAAGAGACCGAAGACACCTTGGCAGAAGCCGATGCCGGCGTAGAGGACATAGGTCTCGGATAGGCTCCAGGGGTAGGCGAAAGTGAGCGCCATCAGGACGAAGTAGACGCCGAAGAACGCCGCCAAGGCCCGACGATAACCGAAACGCTGCGCGGCCCAGCCGGAAGCGAAATTACCGACCACCGAGGCCGAGATGACCCAAAAGAGAGCGGTGGCGACGACCTCCGCCTTATCGAGCGAACGGGCGACGACCTCAGGATGGGAGCGAATGAAGGCCTGCTGCCAGAACATGAAGCACCAGTGGCCGGTCAGCGAGATCGCGCAGAGCGTCGAAGCGATGAACGTCGTGCGACGGATGTCGCGCCCGAAAAGTCCCATCATCGACGGCGTCTCCTGCTTACCCTTCTCGGCCGACCACTCGGCGGTCTCAGGGACTTCCTTACGGATCCAGAGCGTCACAAAGGCCGGCAAGACGCCGATCAGAAAGACCCAGCGCGGCGCATACCCCGGAACTTTCTGGAGAATGAAGACCGCGGCAATCGCGGCGAGGATACCGAAGTTTACCGCACATTGCAGTACCGCGGCGATCCAGGGGCGCCACTTCTTCGGCCAGGTCTCGGAGAGGAGCGAGGCGCCGACGGCCCATTCGCCGCCGATCCCGAGCGCCGCGAGGAAGCGGAAGATCATGAGCTGCCACCAGGTGTGCGCGAAGAACGACAGCCCGGTGAAGAGCGCATACGTCAGGATTGTCAGGACGAGCGTGCGACTGCGTCCGAGCCGATCGCCGATGATGCCGAAGAACGCCCCACCCAAGGCCCACCCGAGGAGGAAGGCCGCCTGGATGTACGACCCATAACGACCGACATCAGGGTCGGTCTCCTTGACCATCAGGAGCTCGGCAACGAAGACCGTGGCGACAAGCGTGTAGAGGTGCAGGTCGAGGCCGTCAAAGAACCAACCCAACCAGGCCGCGAAGCCAGACTTCTTCTGGTGCGAAGAAAGCTCGCTGAGCTTGGTGGCTTCGGCGGGGGTGTCGCGCATGGGGAGACAGTTGAAACCGCCTAGAAATTAGCAAGGCGGGCTTTGCGGCCCGCCCTGCGTGAGGACTTACTTCTTGGCTTCAGCCTTCTTGGCCGGCGCCTTGGCCTTGGGGGCCGGCGTCGCCGTGTAAGGCTGGTTCGTCATGGCGCCCGGGGCGACCTTGAGGAGGTTCGGAGACATGTCCGGGGCCTTGGCGTCGCCGTTGGCCCACTTGAGGCCGCCGATCAGGATCTGCTGGAAGGTCGGGTTGGTCCAAACGTCTTCGCGGTGACCCATGGCGGTGTAAAAGACGCGTCCCTTGCCTTCGTTACGGGCCCAGGTGTTGGGGTAAGCAGGGCGCTTGTAGTCGTCGCCTTCGAGGGCGGGCTCATTGAAGACGGAGAGGACGTGGATCTCCGGACGGAAGTCCTTGAGGGTGTACCATTCTTCCTGGAAGGAGAACGAGTCGCCGACCTTTTCGAAACCCGGGAAGGTCTTGTCGATGACCTTGTTGGTGCCGACCTGCTGCTTGCCGTGGCGGATGAACTCGGCGCCAAGGAAGCAGACGTAGGCGTCGGCCTTATCGCCGTGGTTGG
>CAINSX010000359.1 GCA_903853185.1 uncultured Opitutia bacterium | reverse complement strand
GTTCTCGTGTTAATTCCCCGTTGCCCTCAGGCGGGGGAATTGGGCAAAGTCGGCCCATGCTGGATCCCAAGTTCCTTCGCGAAAACATCGACCTCGTCCGCAAGGGCGTCGCCCGGAAGAAATTCCAGGTCGACCTCGACGCCGTCCTGGCTGCCGACGACGCCCGCCGTCACGCGTTGGCTGAGTTCGAGGTGGCGCGCTCGGCGCAGAACGCCGCGAACAAGGAGATGGCTGCGATGCCGAAGGGCTCGCCGGAATTCCAGGCCAAGGTCGTTGAGATGAAGGCCGCCTCCGCCAAGGTGAAGGAACTCGAGAAGAAGGTCTCCGAAGTCGAGGAGCAGATGAAGGCCGTCGCGCTTTCCGTCCCGAACATCCCGCACGACTCCGTGCCCGAAGGCCGCACCGAGGCCGACAACAAGGTCATCCTCGAATGGGGCGACCACGCCAAGATGATCTCGCCTGCCGCGAAGCCGCACTGGGACATCACTTGGTTCAACAAGGCCATCGATTTCGAGCGTGGCGTAAAAGTCACCGGCGCGGGTTTCCCGTTCTATATCGGTGACATGGCCCGCCTCGTCCGCGCGCTGATCCAATACTTCCTCGAGGAGGCCGGCGCCAATGGCTACACCGAGGTCCACGCGCCGCTGCTCGTCAACGCCGCGTCCGCCACGGCCACCGGCCAGCTTCCCGACAAGGAAGGGCAGATGTACCACGCGCAGACGGACGATTTTTATATGATCCCGACGGCCGAGGTGCCGGTCACGAATTTCTTCCGCGACGAGATCCTCGACGAGGCTTCGCTGCCGGTGAAGCGCGTTGGCTATACGCCGTGTTTTCGCCGCGAAGCGGGCAGCTGGGGCGCGCACGTGCGCGGTCTGAACCGCCTGCACCAGTTTGACAAGGTCGAGCTCGTGAAGTGGACCCACCCCGATAAGTCTTTCGAAGAACTCGAACTCTTGCGCGGCGACGCCGAGCGCCTGCTCCAGAAGCTGGACCTGCCTTACCGCGTGCTGATGATCTGCGCCGGCGACATCGGCTTCTCGCACAGCAAGCAATACGACCTCGAAGTTTGGGCTGGTGGTCAGAAGCGCTGGCTCGAAGTCTCGAGCTGCTCCAACTTCACCGACTTCCAGGCCCGTCGCGCGGGGATACGTTTCCGCCCGAAGGATGGAAAGCCGGAGTTCGTCCACACCCTCAACGGTTCCGGCCTCGGCCTGCCGCGCGTCCTTGCCGCCATCCTGGAGAACAACCTCCAGGCCGACGGCACCGTACGCGTGCCCGAAGCACTCCGTCGCTGGTACGGCAAGGAAACGCTGTCGTTCTGACGTCCGCTTTGGATTGGCAGGGTATCCTCGCGGCGTAGTCTGAACGCGTGCCGATGAGCCTGCCCACTCCCGATGCCTTGCGCGCGGCCGCTTCACTGCTGCCGCGCTTGCCGTCGACGCCGGAAGCCAACGGACCCATCGCCGTCGCGGTCTCGGGCGGTGCGGACTCGGTCTACCTGGTTTGCGCGCTCTGGGCGGACGAAGCCCTGCGACCGCGCCTGCGTGTCCTGCACTTCGATCATCGTGTCCGCGGCGAAGCCTCCGCGGAAGATGCGCGCTTCGTGTCGGCTCTCTGTTCCGCCCTCGGTGTGCCTTGCGTGTTGGGCCTGCGCGCTGGGCAGGGGGCGGCTTCAGAGGCAGACCTGCGTTCCGCGCGCGACACGTTTTTCGCCGAACAGCGTCAGGCCATCGGTTTCGAAATCCTCTGCACCGCGCATCATCTCGATGATGTCGTCGAGAACGCGCTACTCCGTCTCGCTCGCGGGGCCGGTCTGGCGGGACTCGCGGCTCCGCGCGCCCTGCAGGATTTCCGCGATGGGCATCGTCGCTGGCGGCCGCTCATCGAAGCCGGTATTGCGAAGCCGGCCTTGCTTGCCGCCCTGCGTGATGGCGGCATTCCTTGGCGCGAAGACGCAACCAATCTCCTGCCCATTGCGACACGGAATCGCATCCGAGCCTGGCTGGCCGCAGGCGGTCAGGCGGCCTTGGGCGAAGGGTATGCCGAGGGGTTCGCCCGTTCCGCCCGTATCATCGGCGATGCTCAGGCTGCTTTGGCTGTTTGGGCGCACGAACTGGGCTGCGTCATCTCCGCCACCGGCACCATGCCCGTAGGTGCGTTGAAGGGCCGGCCGGAGGCCTTGGCTCAGGAGTGCGTCCGCGAATTCCTGCATCGCCACGGAGTCGCCGATGCGAGCGCGAAGTCTCTCCTGCCGCTGACGGCGGCGATCGCCGCCGGGGGCGAGGTTCAGTCCGCCGTGCGCGGGGTCATCGTGCGCGTGAAGAGCGGGGAGCTCTCCGTCCTGACCGAGGCTCCGATGTTCGGTCCCGCCGAGCGTCGGCTGCGGGTCGGTTTTCCTGATGACGAGTGCGGCCTGCTGGCCGAGCTCGTCGACGTCGATGAGGCCCTCTGGAAAAATCTGTCTCACGGCGACATCTCGCCCGCTCGCGAAGTCTATATCGTCGCGCCGCCTGCGGCGCTCTCGTGGCGGGGAAGGGTGGAAGCAGATCGTTATCGGCCGCTAGGTTCGCCCGGCTCGGTCAAACTATCGGACCTGCTCATCAACCGCAAAATCCCTGCCGGGCAACGTGAAGCCTTGCCCGTCGTCCTTTCGGAGGGGAGCATCCTTTGGGTCCCGGGCCTGCCTCCGGCCGAATCGGCCCGTCTGGCCGGGCCGACAAGGGGGGCTCTCCGGTTGACTTGGCTTGGCCTCTGCTTAAGTTAAATCTTCTGCCCATGAGTCAAAACGACCAGCCGGATGATAATAAAAACGGCCCCCGCTTGAACGCCAAACCCGTGCTGGTCTGGCTGCTATTGATGGCCGCCATCATCGCCCTTTTTAACATTCCGGGTACCGACTCTCGTAACGCCGTCCAGAAACTGGAGGTCACGCAGGTCCTCGCTTACGCCCAGGAGAAGAAGATCAAGAACCTCACCCTCCAGCCGAACCCGACCGCGGGCTCTGAGCGCTGGGTGCACGTCACCGGCGAGCTCGAAGTTGCGGGCGCCAAGGAAGACGAAAAATCACGCTTCTTCGCCGATGGCCATCTGACCGAGAAGGAATTCGAGACCCTGCGTGCCTCGGTCTCCCGTGACGCCTTTAAGGAAGTTCCCGCCCAGACTGGCTGGACGATGTTCCTCTACAACGTGCTGCCCACGCTTCTCGTCTCGGGCGTGGTGCTGTTCATGATGTATCGCTTCCTTAAGAACGCTAACCGCGGCGCGATGCAGTTCGCTAAGTCGCGCGCGCGACTCAATTCTACCGATAAGGAATCCACCACCTTCAAGGACGTTGCGGGTTGCGATGAGGCCAAGGAAGAGGTGAAAGAGATTGTCGACTTCCTTAAAGACCCGAAGCGTTTCACCAAGATCGGCGCGAGTATCCCGAAGGGCGTGCTCATGGTTGGCCCTCCTGGCACGGGTAAGACGCTCCTCGCCCGCGCGGTCGCCGGCGAGGCCGGCGTGCCTTTCCTGAGTATCAGTGGTTCCGACTTCGTTGAGATGTTCGTCGGCGTCGGCGCCGCCCGCGTGCGCGACACTTTCGAGCAGGCCCGCAAGCTCGCCCCCTGTATCATCTTCATCGACGAGATTGACGCGGTCGGTCGCCAGCGCGGCGCTGGCGTCGGCGGCGGTAACGATGAACGCGAGCAGACTCTCAACTCTCTGCTGGTCGAGATGGACGGTTTTGACGGCCAGGCCGGCGTGATTGTCATCGGAGCCACCAATCGCTCTGACGTCCTTGATTCCGCCTTGCTGCGTCCGGGTCGCTTTGATCGTCAGGTCTTTGTCGACCTGCCCGACCTCCGCGGCCGCGAAGCTGTCCTGGCGGTGCACGCCAAGCGTTTCCAGCTCGCTCCTTCCGTCGACCTCCAGCGCGTCGCGCGCATCACGACTGGCATGTCCGGCGCTGACCTCGCCAATCTCCTCAATGAAGGCGCGCTCCATGCGGGCCGTCGTAATCGCGAGAAGGTCGAGATGTCTGACATTGAAGAAGCCCGCGACAAGATTGCTTACGGCCGCGAGCGCAAGAAGGTCATGGACGAGTCCGACCTTAAGAATACCGCCTACCATGAGGCCGGCCACGCCGTGGTCCAAGCACTCATCGATGACGGTGCGTTGCCGCTCCACAAGGTCACCATCATCCCGCGCGGACGCGCCCTTGGCATGGCTATGCTCATGCCGACCAAGGAGATTCTCGGTTATTCCCGCAAGCGCCTGCTCGATTACATCTGCATGGCCATGGCCGGACGCATCGGCGAGAAGGTTATCTCTGGCGAGATTTCCAATGGGGCTTCGAGCGACATCAAGCAGGCCACCCGCTTCGCCCGCCAGATGGTTTGCGACTGGGGCATGAGCGACCTTGGGCCAATCGCCTTCGGCGAGAACTCCGACACCGTCTTCTTGGGCCGCGAGATCTCGCGCACCCAGAACCACAGCGACGCCACCGCCCGCCGCATCGATGAAGCCATCTCCACTATCGTGCAGGAACAGTATGTTCGCGCGGAGAAACTCATCGCCGAGAACGCTGAAGCCCATCGCAAGATCGCCGAGGCGCTCCTGCAGTACGAGACGCTCGACGGCGTCCATGTCATGGAAATCCTCAAGACCGGCTCCATCCAGACGCCGATCGCCGGCCCCGTCGTGGCGCCTGCTCCGACGCCGGAAGTCGCCCAGCCTGCGACCAGCCCTGCGGCCGACGCGGGCCCTGGCCTGCAGTCCTCTCCCAGCCCTGCTTGAGGTTTGCCCTCGGTCGGCCGGTAAGGTAGGGTAGGGCATGGTCATCGGACTCACGGGTGGTATCGGCTGCGGCAAGTCCGCAGCGTCTGCCTGCTTTGCGGAGTTAGGATTCAACGTCGTCGACGCCGATCAGCTGGCCCGCCAGGTCTTGGAGTCAGCCGCAAGCGTCAGCCAGCTGCGGGCACGTTGGGGCGATGCCTGTCTGGGGACGGATGGTCGGCCTGATCGTCGGTGGATCGCCGCCAAAGTTTTCGCCGACTCCGCGGAGCTCACTTTTCTTGAAGGACTGACACACCCGGAAGTGGCCCGCCTTCGGCAGTCTGCGGTGTTAGATGCCAAGCGACATCATGTGGTCGAAATCCCGCTGCTTTTCGAAAAGAACCTGACCGCAGGTTTCGCCTTCATCGTGTGCGTCGCGTGCTCCGAAGAGGTGCGCCGAGCTCGCCTGCTTAAAAAGGGACTCACTAGGGATGAAATCACCCGACGCATTAATTTGCAAATGCTTCTCTCGGAGAAGGTTAAGAGGTCTGATGTCGTCCTGTGGAACGATGGAGACCTGTCATTCCTTCGCGCGCAGGTCACGGCGCTTATCGGCCGACTTCCAGCCCCGTAATTCCGAGTATCTTTGGTTAATTTGCGATTGCGGGCAAGGTGCCTAGATTTAGGTTACTTTTCCCCGTTGTTCTCCTCTCTGAGGAACAATCTACCTACCCCTATCTTCCGCTCAGGATTTCCTCACTGTGACGACCGCCGACGACTACGTCATCCAATTCATTCAGGACAAGGGACTGGTGTCCCCTGCCGACGTGACAGAGGCCCGTGCCGCCATCGAGCCCGTCCCGGACGGCCAGAATGCCGACACCCTCGCCATCGCCAAGCTGGTCGAGACCAACAAGGTCTCTTGGGTCAAGATCACTGCGGCCCTGAGCTTGGAGTTCGACATGGAGATCGTGGACGTCGCCCAGGTCGCGCCGTCCGACGATATCCTGAAACTCATCAGCCGCGAACAGGCCGAGAAGCATAATATCCTGCCGCTACAGATGGACGGCACGGAGCTGCTCGTCGCCATCTCCGACCCGTTGGACACCGAGACCATCGACTCCGTCTCGCGTGTGCTCAAACTCGCCATCAATCCGAAGCTGGC
>CAINSX010000358.1 GCA_903853185.1 uncultured Opitutia bacterium | reverse complement strand
GGGGTCGACTTATCGTAGACCTGGCGCGGCAGCGCGTTGAACCAGAGATCGACGAGCCCGCCAATCACGATGATCCATGCCACCGTCAGGAGACGGCCGGCGACGATCTTCGTGCGGTAGAACAGCAAGGACAGGAACGGCAGGAGGAAGAAGCCAAAGATGAGGTACATCGAGACGCTCCACCACTCGCTCTTGAGGCCGGTCGCGACATCGATTTCGCGGATGTTATACCAGAAGGTCTCTTCCGGGATGTTCGCGGTGTAGATCAGGAAGTACTGCGAGAAGCTGATGTAGGCCCAGAAGACCGTGAAGGCGAGCATGAGGCAGCCCAGCACGTGGCGGTGGGCCTGGTTGAGGAGGCCGTCGAGCCAGCCGCCGTTGGACAGCTTGTAGGTGAGGATCACCGTCACCGCGAGGGCTAGGCGGATGGAGAGCGCGAAGAACCAGACGCCGTACATGGTCGAGAACCAGTGGTACGAGAGCGCCATCAGGCAGTCGAAAGCCAGCATGGTGAGCGTCACGGCCGAGAGCGGGATGCCCACGGCGGAGACGGCATGCAGGCGATGCGTGTGACCGGCGGTCCGGTCGGTATCCTGGGCGAACGACCAGCGGCGGAGGAGGATGGCGAGCACGCCGAAGACCAGGACGTAGAGGGCGATGCGGATGAGGAAGAACTTCTCGTTCAGGAACCAGCTCTTGGCCTGTAGGATCGGGTCATGGCCGACGGTGTGACCGCTCGGGAGCACGTGGGCGGCGTCCGTCCAATCCCAGAGGGCGTGGCGGAAGTCCGTGAAGAAGGCGAGAGGGACGATGCCTGCGGCGATGACAACCGGCAGCGCGATGATGAGGAGCTCCCAGTTGCGGCGGATGAGCGGAGCCCAGCCGGCATCGAAGAGCCGGGTGATCATCGTGAGCAAGAGCATGCCGATCAGGATCGAGATCCAGAAAAGCGAGCCGACGAGCACGGAAAGGGCCTGGCGGTTTTCATGGTGCTGCACGCCAACGAAGGCAAAGTACCAGACGACGGCCAGGGCGACGAGGCCGAGGACCAGGAATTTTTTCCAGTGGGCGGTCAGGGCGTGAGGCGAAGAGGAGCTCATGGGCGAATTACTTGATTTGGGCCTTCACGGCGGCGGGGACGAGTTCGGGCGGGCAGTTCTGCGAGAGCTGCAGGGCGCGCACGTAGGCGACAATGGCCCAGCGCTCCTCGGGGGAGAGCTTGTCGCCGTAACCCATCATGGTGTTCTTGCCGTTGGTGATGACGTCAAAGATCTGTCCGTTTGGGTAGGCGCGGATGATCGGCGTCTGGAGGCTGGCGATCGTCACGATGGCGGCGTCGCCTTCGATGGCGGAACGCACCTTCATGATGCCGTTGCCGTCGCCGGCCTGGCCGTGACAGACGGCGCAGTAGATCTGGAATTTGCCGCGGCCCACATCGAGAGTGTACTGGCTGACCTTGTAGTCATTCAGCTTACCGTTGGTGAAGCCGAGGGACTTCTCCGGGAAGCCGGCGAGGAAGGCGCCCTTGGCGTCCTTGCCGGTGACGAAGGCAGGGTTCATGGATTCGGCGCGGCGGAAGCCGTCCGAGAATACCTTGGTCGGCTCGAGGCCGGTACCACGGGCAACGGTGCCCGCGACGGGCGGACGCGCGTCACGGCCGTCGGCGAAGAAGGCGTTCTCCCCTTGGGCCTTGTACTTGTTCTGGTAGTCCATGTCGTCGAAGACATAGACGGGCGTGTCCTTGGACTTCTTGCCCTGGAAACCGAGGAAGCTGATCGTTGCGACGACAGCGACAGCGAGGAATGCGAGATAGCGGCTCATGGGTGCGGATTAGTCGCGGATGACGGTGATCTCCTGGCCGCCGAGCGACTGGAGGAAGTTGCGCGACTCATCGAGGTGGAACTGCGGGTCGCGGGCCTCGAGGACGATCATGAACGTGTCGTCCGACACGCGGGCGAAGTTCGGGAGGTCGAACAGAGGATGATTGTGACGCGGCAGGCGGTTGAAGATGAACTGACCGAAGAAGGTGCCGAAGGCGGCGAACAGGATCGTGCACTCGTAGAGCACCGGGAACGGGAAGATCACGCTCCAGTAGGGCTTGCCGCCGACAATCAGCGGGTAGTCGTACGAGTTCATGTACCAGGTGAGGAGGCAGCCGGTGATGAAACCGGTGACGCCGCCCAGCAGGGTCAGGCGCGGGACGGGGGAGCGAGGTAGGCCCATGGCCTGGTCCATGCCGTGGATCGGGAAAGGCGTGTGCACGTCCCAGTTCTTCCAGCCGGCATCGCGCACCTTCTCGGCGGCGTGAAACACGTCGGACACCTTGCGGAAGGTGCAGGCTACGCCGTGGATGCGTTCGTTGCGTTCGTTCATGGTCGGGGGTTCGGCTGAGATCAGTGGGCGTGGGGATCGGCCTGCGGCGCGACCATCTTCAATTCGGCCATCGGGAGCAGCGGAAGGAAGCGGATAAACAGAAGGAAGAGTACCGAGAAGAAGCCGAAGGTACCGAAGAACGTGAAGATATCCACGATCGTCGGGCTGTAGTAACCCCAGCTGGACGGCAGGTAGTCATTGGCCAGCGAGGTGCAGGTGATCACGAAGCGTTCGAACCACATGCCGACGTTGACGAAGAGGCAGATGATCCAGACGAGGGAATGGTTCTCGCGGACCTTCTTGAACCAGAAGAGCTGCGGGGTGATCACGTTGCAGGACACCATGATCCAGTAAGCCCACCAGTACTGGCCAAAGGCGCGGTTCACGAAAGCGAACTTTTCGAAGACGTTGCCGGAGTAGGCCGCGATGAAGAACTCGGTGGCGTAGGCGTAGCCGACCATCGTGCCAGTGGCCAAGATGATCTTACACATGTTGTCGATGTGGTACTGGTTGATGACGTCATGCAGGCGATAGATTGCGCGCAGCGGGAGCATCAGGGTCAGCACCATCGCGAAGCCGGAGAAGATGGCGCCGGCGACGAAGTAAGGGGGGAAGATGGTCGTGTGCCAGCCGGGGACGTTCGAGACGGCGAAGTCGAACGAAACGATGGTGTGCACGGAAAGCACGAGCGGCGTCGAGAGGCCCGCGAGGAGCAGGTAAGCCATCTCGAAGTTCGACCACTGGCGGTTACCGCCGCGCCAGCCCATGGCCAGCAGGCTGTAGAAGGCCTTGCGCCACCAGGTCGTCGCACGGTCGCGGATCGCGCCAAGGTCAGGGATCATGCCCATGTACCAGAAGAGCGTGGAGACGGTGAAGTAGGTCGAGACCGCGAAGACGTCCCACTCGAGCGGCGAGCGGAACTGCGGCCAGATGCCGTTCTGGTTAGGCAGGGGCAGGAGCCACCAGCCGAACCAAACTCGACCGACGTGGAAGAGCGGGAAGAGGCCGGCGCAACAGACCGCGAAGATGGTCATGGCCTCGGCGGCACGGTTGATGGACGTGCGCCACTTCTGGCGAAGGAGGCAGAGGATCGCGGAGATCAGCGTGCCGGCGTGGCCGATGCCGACCCAGAACACGAAGTTGACGATGGCCCAACCCCAACCCACGGGCGAACGGAGGCCCCAGGTGCCGGTACCGGTCGAGACGAGGTAGCCGAGGCCGATGAACGTGAACGACGCGACGAAGAGCGCGACGCCGAACATGATCTTCCACCAGAGCGGCGTCTCTTCTTCGACGATGCCGCAGACCTTGTCGGTGATCCAGTGGAAGCCGCGGTTATTGAGGATCAGCGGGGAGCGCGGGAGCTCGGCTGGGCGAACCTTATCGAGGATCGCGGGGCGCTCGGAAGAGCTGTCGTGGGCGTGAGCCATGGGACGGGTGGTCGTTTAAGGATTATTTGGCGTGATGCTCGGCGCCGTGGTCGGGCTTCGCGTGGGCTTCGCCATGGGGCGCGGCGCCGTGCGCCGGAGCGCCGTGCGATTCGCGGCCAGCCATCTCGAGGCGGGAAAGCGGGACGAGTTTGGCTCCGGGCATGCGGAGGTTGAGATTGCGCAGCTTGGCCTGGTAGGTCGTGCGTGGGCGGGTGTTGAGGTAGGTCAACGCGCCGTAGGAACGGGTCGAGGCCTTGGCCTTGGCGACGCGGGACTTCGGGTCGGTGATGTCGCCGAACTCGATCGCGCCGGCCGGGCAAGCCTGCTGGCAGGCGACCTGGATGACGCCGTCGCGGACGTTGATATCGGCCGAATTGCGGGCGCGGACCTTGGCCTGGATCTTGGCTTCCTGGATGCGCTGGACGCAGTAGGTGCACTTTTCCATGACGCCGCGCATACGC
>CAINSX010000357.1 GCA_903853185.1 uncultured Opitutia bacterium | reverse complement strand
TGACGACGCCGAAGGCGAATTTCGTGCCGCCGAGGTCAAAAGCCAAAACTTTGCGCATAGGAATAGAAAGGGTCAGTCGCGAGCCGGACGCGAGAAGTCATCCTGCAGACGGACGACGTCGGTCAGATCGGGCGTGGAGACCTCGAGCAGCACGCTGTCTTCGAGGGCTTCGAAGCGGTGGATGGTGCGCACCGGCACATGCAAGGCCTGGCCTGGAAGCCAGACGCGCTGGTCGGCCGCCGTGACGAGGGATGCGGAGGGAGTCTCGCCGGATGCGATCGGGCGGAAGGTCAGGAGCACCTTGCCGGAAAGGAGATAAAGCGTCTCTGTCTTACGCTCGTGATACTGGAGGCTAAGGCGGCGACTTTGCTTCACTTCGAGCACCTTGCCGGCGTAGGCGGACTGGTCGGCGTACCAGACTTCACGACCCCACGGCTTCTCCACGATTTTAGGGAGGTGCGTCGGCTCGGCCATGCCCAAGGTCTGTCGAAAAACGCCCCGTTAGCCAAGCAAATCCCCGAAGAAGTCGGGTTGGTCCATCGCACCGACCAGCGGAAGCACCAGACGCTCCGCATCGATCGCGACCCGATTGACGTCGGGCGACACGCGATGCATCGACAGCGCCCGGTCGGGAGCGGTCACGGCGAGGCGCGCGAAATCCTCGGCGGCAAAAGCCTTCTCGGAGAGCCAGGCCTGGCGGTCGGTGCCGGTGAGTACGACCGGCATGCGCGAATGGACTTCGCCCGCTTCGCGGTTCGGCGCGACCGTTACGAGACAGAGGGTGCGGCGGTGCGTGCCGTCGGCGGCGAGGTGGAGCGACCAGAGGCCGCCGACCGCCAGCGGGCCGCCGTCGGCCGCGCGGAAATAATACGGAGACTTCAGCTTCCCTTCCGTCTTCCATTCGTAGTAACCATCGATCGGGATGACGCAGCGGCGATGGCGGGCCGAATCGCGGAAGGTCGGCCGGTCGAAGATGCCCTCCGCGCGGGCGTTGGCGTGGCCTTCCTGCTCGTCGGCGGGCGCCCAGGCGGGCACGAAGCCCCAAGGCAGCGCTTCGGTGCGGAGGACGCCTTGCTCGCGTCGGATGGAGACCAGCGGCGTACCGGGCGAAATGTTATAGCGCGGCGAGACCTCGGCCGGCGGCGAAGCGAGGCTCTTGACGATTTCTTCCCAGCGCGAGAACTGGGTGACGCGGCCGCACATGCGATCGGTCGACTCAGGCCTTCGGAGGCAGGACGGGCGGGCGGCTCGCGTTACCACCGGTGCGCAGCGCGTTCAGGACGACGAGATTGATGAGGTGCATCACGCCGAGGACCACAATCACCACGCCGACCGACTTGCTCAGGTCTTCGATGACCTTGATGCCGTTCGTGGGATGATCCTTCGACGAGAGGAAGAGCAGCATGAAGCCTGCGTTCACCAGGTAGAAGCCGATGATGAGGAGATTGTTGACCGAGTCGGCCATCGTCTCGTTGCCGTGGAAGGCCTCGAGGAGGAACGGGCGGCCGCTGCGGAAGAGCGTGCGTCCGACCCAGATCGTGACGGAGAGTGAAACCAGGAGATAGATGCCGTATTCGAGGTAGGTCAGCGAATCGTTTTCCATGCCCGGAGATTGGCGGGAAGCCGGACGACCTCAATTCCTAAAACCCTTACCAGTGGGGCGGACGCTCGTCGGCGGGCGGAGCCTGGTCGCCGGCGTCGGCGGACTGGGTCAGCTTGGCTTCGGTGCGGGCCAGACGATCGGACAGCTTGGATACCTCGCGGGAGAGCTCGAGAATGACACGGTCCTGCTGCTCCACGTGGCGCTGCAGGAAGGTCAGACGTTCTTCGAGGTCGTGAAGCCGGGAATCCATGGGCCGGAAGATGCCGGTAGGCGCCGGCGGGGCAAGCCGATGCCAGGGGTTTATGATAAATACGACACCGAGGGACTGGGGTATGGTTTTGGCGGTGGACAGCCCGGTTTCTTATAATGGAATGCTCGTATGTCCTCACCCCAGGACGAATCCGCGGAGACGTCCCCCTCGACGCCGCTGCATCGCCCTAACCGTACGCTCTGGCAACGGCTGGGAGGGGAAGGCTTGGCACTCTCGATCGTCATCCACCTGGTGCTAGTCATCATCGCCGTGATCTGGGTCGTCTCGACG
>CAINSX010000356.1 GCA_903853185.1 uncultured Opitutia bacterium | reverse complement strand
TCACCGCCCCAGACGACGAGCGTATCTTCGAGCAGGCCGCGGGCCTTGAGGTCTTTGATCAAGCCGGCCACGGGTTTGTCCATCGAGGCGCAAAGCCCGGAGTGGTTGGATTCGATCTTGGCGTGCGCATCCCACTTGGAGCCGGCGCCATGGTAGATCTGCACGAAACGCACGCCTTGTTCGACCATGCGGCGGGCGAGCAGGCACAGGCGGCCCATGCCTTCGGTGGTCTTGTCGTCGAGTCCGTAAAGCGTGCGCGTGGCTTCGGTCTCGCCGGTCAGGTCGACGACGCCGGGAGCTTCGGCCTGCATGCGCGCGGCCATCTCGTAACTAGCCAGGCGGGCGCCGAGTTCGGTGCGGTCAGGATAGCGGGCGGCGAAGTCCTTGTTCACGCTGTTAATCAGCTGGAGCTTCGACTTCTGCAGGTCGGCGCTAACGGCCTCGGGCGTGTTGAGGTTCGGGATCGGCTCGGAGCCGCCGGAGATACGCACGCCTTGGTAGACCGCCGGCATGAAGCCGGCGCCCCAGTTGCGCGGGCCGTTGATGACGGTGTTCTGGTTGTCCTGCATCACGATGAACGAGGGCAGGTTGTTGTTCTCGGAACCGATGCCGTAATTGATCCACGAACCGAGCGAGGGCTTGCCCGCCAGGATGGAGCCGGTGTTCATCTGGCAGACGCCGGCGGAGTGGTTGATGCCGTCGGCCTTGCAGGAACGGATGACCGCGAGGTCGTCGGAGCAGGAGGCGATATGCGGGATCCAGTCGGAGAACCATTGGCCGGACTGGCCGTACTGCTTCCATTCGCGCTTCGAGGCGAGCAGGGGAGACTTCGATTCGCCCATCGCGGTGATGACGGAGCCGAAGCTGTCCGGCAGTCGCTGGCCGGCGAGTTTGTTGAGCAGCGGCTTCGGATCGTAAAGGTCCATCTGCGATGGGCCGCCTTCCATGAAGAGGAAGATCACGCGCTTGGCGCGCGGCTTGATGTGGCCGACGCCGGGCTGCATCGGCGTGCCGGCGGCCGTGACGATGTCCTTGGCGAGTAGGTCGCTGAAGGCCATGGCGCCGAGGCCGAGGCCGGCGCTGAAGAGGAAGTCGCGACGCGAGGTGGTCGCTTCGACGCGATGGCAGCGTGGGTCGTTCATTCGACGTAGAGGAATTCGGAGGAGTTGAGCAAGGCGTGGCAGAGCGCGGCCAGCGGCGCGTTGGCCGTCTTGGCTTCAGGGATGACGGCCTTGATTTCGCCGATGGCCAAGTCGCGGCCTTTGCCGGAAGAGTCCCGCAGCGTGCCGGTCTTGTTCTCGAAGCGCCAGAAGCCGAGGGCGCTCGGTTTGACGTCCTCGTTGGAGTAGAGCAGTCCTTGGTCGTCGAGTGCGCCGACGCTCAGGCGAATGTCGTCGAGCACGCCATGGAAGGAGCTTTCGCGGTCGGCGCCCTTGCCTCCGAGCTGGATCGGCTGGCTTGCGGCGCGCACGGCGGTGAGGCTGGTCGCCACGCGGTCGTGTAGCAGGGGCTCATCGTCGTTCGCCAGATCCTTGAGCGTGAAGGTCACTTCGCCCGGGCCGTTCTTATCCGCATAGCGGATAGCGGCCGCGACGTAATAGGGCTTGTTCATCTCGATCCGCAGGTTCGAGAACTGGACGGCTTCGCCGAAAGTGCCGCCGAGGAGAGGGCCGTGCGCTTGGAGTACGAGCACGCGCGGGGCGCGGCGTGATTTCTGGCCGGTCACGCCGAACTGCCAGTA
>CAINSX010000355.1 GCA_903853185.1 uncultured Opitutia bacterium | reverse complement strand
GTGGGTCATGCCGCGGACGAAGTCCTGCTGCTCCTTCCAGATACGGGCGCGCGTCGCGTAATCGCCGTCAGGGTAGCCGGAGTTATGGCCGTAGTTGGTCGGCGCGAACAAGGCGCGGGCGAGATTGCCCGCTCCGCCAGAATAAACACGACCGCCGCTCTTCTCCCAGCCCTCGACCTGTCCGCGCATCACGCGGCCGGAAAGGATATCCACGCCCTGCTGGAAGGCCCGACGATACAGTTCGAACTGCTTCGGGTCGTAGTTTGCCGGCGGGTCGATTGGCAGGCTCTCGCCCTTGAAGACAAAGCGCCAGCGAAAGCCGTAGCCCATCGTGAGCTTATCCGCCTCACCGATTGGAGCGACGGGAGTTGACTGCAGTCCTGGCAGCAAGCCGCTCCGAGGTTCGCCGGCTTTGACGTAAGGATCGATCGAGTAGACCGACATCGGCGGCTGCGCGCCAGCCAGGCTCTCGTCGTACGTCGCCTTCGCTTCACGGCCATAGGCGTAGGCCACGCCCGCCCGCGCCATCAGGTCGCCCTCGTAGGAGCAATCGATGAAGACCTTGGCCTTGATGACGCGGGCCATGGCCTTCGTCGGCTTCTCCGGCGGGCAGCCATACTCATCGAACGGGGCGAAATCCAGGTCCACGTAGCGGATCAGTCCGTCGACCTTCAGGGCCGCGCTGACCCGATGCTCGAAGAGTACCGTGACGCCGGCCAACTTGAGCATCTCGCCGAAGACGGCGCGATACTGCGCGTCCTTGAAATCCTTCTTCAGGATCGGACGCGTCGAACCGCTCACGGCTTCCTCGCGGCCCCAGTCGATGTGCATCAGGCCGCCGCCGGTCATGCCGCCCAACCAGCGACTCGGCTCGACCACGATGACCTTGGCTCCTTCCTTCGCGGCGGCGCAGGCCGCCATCACGCCGCTCGCGTTACCGCCATAGACGCAGACGTCGTAGAGCTTAGGCTTTTCGGCGTGAAGCGAGACGAGGCCGAGCAACCAGACTGCGATGACTCGAATCATAGGGGTGACCCTTTGGTAGGCCGCCCCGAGCGAAAGTCAAAGCGCAGGTTACTTCAGAGCCTTCTCGATGGCCTTCTCCAGCTCTTCGGAGTCGGGCTCGATGTCGGACCCGAAGCGTGCGATCAGCTTGCCGTCGGCGCCGATGAGGAATTTGTTGAAATTCCAACCCACCGGGCCGGGGTGGCCGGCATCCTTGCCGGTAAGCTTCTCAAAGAGCGGGTGGGCGTCGTTACCCTTGATGGCGACCTTGGCGTACATCGGGAAGGTCACCTTGAAGTTCGTCTTGCAGAATTTCTTGATCTCCTTTTCCGAAGCCGGCTCCTGTCCGCCGAAGTCGTTGCAAGGGAAGCCGGCGATCACGAGGCCTTTGGATTTGAAATTGTCGTACAGCGACTGCAGGCCCGCATACTGGCGGGTGTAGCCGCACTGGCTGGCGACGTTGACCACGAGCCAGGCCTTGCCGCCCTTGACCGCGCCGAGCGTGGTGGCCTTGCCGTCGATGTCCTTGACCGGGACGCCAAGTAAGCCGGGGGCTTTATCTTCGGCAGGCAAGGAGGTCATCAAGAGCATCAGGACGAGGGCGAAGCGAAGCATGGCATCATTCAATCCAAGGCCCGAGCAGGGTCAAGCCAGTCACCCCAAGGCCCTCCCTTACTTGGCGGAAGTCGGCCCGACACGCGACTTGCTGAGCGCCAGGTCGTCAATCCACACCGTAAACCCCTCGCCAGCAGCGGCCTGATAGTTGAGCCATCCGAAGGTGAGACTGTCGTAGGCCCCTGGCAGCTCGGCGCCTTCGAACTTACCCGCACCCTTACTGACGGCGATATCCGTGACTTCCTGGCCATTGATATAAAAATGATAGGACTGGGTCGCGTTATCCACGGACCATTCGGCCAGCGTCCACTCGTCGGAATACTTCGAGCGGGTCTTGGCGCCCACGCCGAACTCACCGCGCTTAGCGGTCTGCACGTTATACATCCAAGCATAGGTGCCGGTCATATTGGTGGAACAACCCATGAGGCGTACCTCGATAGGGTCGTTGAACAGCGGGCTCGACGCCTTGCCGCTGACGAAGGTGGTGTGAATGCTGGCGGTCTTCTTGCCCTCGGGTACGAACGGCAGCGGCGAAGGCAGCTTTACCTTGAAGTAGAAGCGACCCCAGAACTGCCCACCTAGGGCGGCGAGTTCGGGCCCGGTCTTGGTCAGCGTGCGACCGCCCTTCGTCGCCGGCTCGATGCGGAGCGACTTCTTGCCGGAGTGGGAAACATCATCGACGACGCCGAGGTCGCCTTTCTTAACGAAGCCCTTGGGGGTGTCACCGACGGCGACGTTTTCGAAGTCCTCCGAGATGATCAGTTTAGGCGCTTCGGCAAAGACGACAGCGGAAGCGAGAAGCGCGGTAAGCGATAGAAGACGGAGTAACATGGGGTCACCTTACCGACACCTGACCCACGGTCAGCCTTTTAGTTCGTCCAAACAGCCTTTAAGATGGCCCGAAAGGCGTCCGCATCGACCAAGGTGTCGGGCCGATCGATGATTTCGATGCAGTCGGCGTTTTCCCAATACTCGCCCTCCTTCTTCACGTTCCAGAAAGCCAAGGAGAGCGCCTGCCAGAGTTCGAAGCCCTGTAGTTTACCACGCGGTATCCAGGCGACGGCCACGGTCACGTCTTCGGTCCAGTCCGACTCTTCCCAGAGCACGTCAAACTTGCCGCACTCGCTGGGCCCGAGGAACGGCGTCACGAACTCCGTGTGTTGCGGACCCGCATCGAGGAAATAACGGCAGGCCACCTCACGGGCGGCAGGCTCGAGGTCGTCACCGCCGTCGTCATGATAAGTGAAAGGCTCCGCCATGCCTCAACCTCTGAGGGGGAAGCGGCTTCGGCAAGTCAGGATTCTCGGCGCGAAGTCCTGGCCAGCACCACCCACCCTGCGATCAGGAGTGACCCGCCGATTGGCGTGATGGCCCCGAACCAACGAGATGCGCCCAGCGCCATCGCGTAGAGCGTGACAGCAAAGATCGCGGAACCAGCGGCCCAAAGGCG